>CAZUUP010000958.1:0-1508 GCA_964623105.1 uncultured Akkermansia sp. | reverse complement strand
GGGCTGGAGGACACAATCCCGTTGGGATTGCCGCGGTTTTCAAAACTCTCGCCCGATCGCTGCTCATACCTTGATCTCATCGTTCCGAATGTCGCTGCTCCTCGCTACCATCGCTTGCGCCATTGCGTTTTCACCGCACGCCCTCGCGCAGCAGCCCGCCACCACCCTCGATCCCAAGCTCCTGAAACAGCTCGAGGACATCCCGAACCACAAGTTCTCCCGCGACCTGACCGAGATTTTTTCCGCGCTCGAACGCTCCGGCCGGAAGGACCCCGCCACGCAGACCGCCACCGACCGCTTCTTCTTCTCCTTCCGCGCCGGCGACTGGGGGAAAATCCGCGAGGAACTCGCACAGATGCCGCCCGCCCTCGCGCGCAAGATTTACGACAAAATGCTCGCCGACCTCACCGAGAAGCAGAAACCCAACCTGCGCCTCGACGACGTCCTCGGCCTCGCCGACGCCGTGCCGGGCGAATTCACCGCCGACAATCTCCGCAAGCTCGGTCAGCTCCTCGGCCTCGCCGTCCCTGCCAACGAGAGCTACTGGGTCGCCGACCGCCTGCAAAAAGGCACCGCGAAACTCGGCGGCACCGACCCCGCCAAACGCCTGCTCACCGGCCGCATGTTGCTCACCAGCGGCTTCAAGGAACTCGCCCGCGCCTACCTGCCGACCCTCAAGGAAGTCGAGCAGTTCACCGACGAGGGCCTGCGCAACGAGCTGACTTCCTTCCTCGCCACGCAGGCGGAAACCGAGGCCGCCCAGCGCGATCAGGTGCAGAAAACCTGGGACGAAAATCTCCGCATTCTTACGCTCGCCAAGGTCAACGACTGGGAAAAAACCAAGGCCGGCACCGCGCTGGCCAAAGTCATGACGCAGATTTCGCCCGGCACGCTCGCGCCCGTTTTTACCGACTTGGTGAAGAACAATCCCGACAGCGCCGTGCGCCTCGTCAGCGGTCTCCAACGCAAACTGCAAAGCGACTTCCGCGGCGAACCGCAGTTGCGCGCCGACAATCTCAAGGCCCAGCTCTTCATCGCGAATCTGCTCGGGGACAACGTCGATCTCAAAGCCCAGCCGTGGAATCAGCTCGCGCAGATGATGGCCGAGTTCTGGATGACCGAGGCCGAAAACACCTTCACCGCGAAAAACGGCTCCGCTAGCGGCCGCCCGAAATTCGTCACGCCCGAGGAGTTGCTCCCCACCGCGCCCGCCGGCAAATGGCTCGCCGCGCTGCCCGCCAGCGTCCGGGAGCACCTCGACGTGAGCCTTTCCAAGGTGATCCTTTCCAGCGCGAATTTCGACCAGGCCGCCGACCGCATCGTCGAGATCGGCAGGCGCTCGCCGAACGCCGGCGTCGCGCTGGCCGAGGAATTTCTCAGCGTCTGGGCTAAGGCCCACAACCCGCAAATCCCCGAGGTGCTGCGCAAGAAATACACGCTCCCCGACGACGCGCGCATCCCCGTGACGCCGATCATGATGGAGAAAAACATCGAGAGCCTCGCGCGGA
>CAZUUP010000957.1:0-1514 GCA_964623105.1 uncultured Akkermansia sp. | reverse complement strand
CGTTCGCCCTGCGCCGCGCGATGACCACGGACGATGCGGCAGCACTGAAGGCCATTGCGCGCGAATGCAAGGCGGAGGGCCACCGGCTGAAGCCGGTGATCGAGCGGCTGGTGCTTTCAGAGCTGTTCCAGAAAAGGTGACGTGCCATCGAAACCCCTCGAACCTTCAGTGACATCCCAGCGATGGGCTCGAATCCCGCTGGGCACGGCTGCTTTGGCCTCCGCCCCGAAGGGGCCAAAACATGCCAGCCCAGGGCAGAGCGAAGCGCCGCCCTGGGTAGCGGGCAATCCAATCCCTCAAGCCCTGTAAGGGCGAAACAAGCCATCGCCAACGATGTCACAATCCCTGGTCAAGAACTTGGTTCACTTGGTTTACAGCACCAAGCATCGCCAACCACTGCTGCCCGCGTCCGTCCGCACCCGGCTGTTCGCCTATCAGGCCGGCATCTTCCGGCAGTGGGAGAGTCCGGCGATTGTCATTGGTGGATTCGACGATCATATCCACGCCCGCTTCTCGCTCTCGAAGAACTTCGCGCTCATGCAGGTGGTTGAAGAGGTGAAGAAAGGCAGTTCGAAATGGATGAAGACACCAGAAGGGGCAGGCTGCCAGGAGTTCCAGTGGCAGGGCGGATACGCGGGGTTCTCAGTCAGCCAGTCGAACGTCGCCGAGGTTCGAAGATACATTGAGAATCAACCGGAACACCACCGGAAGATGACCTTTCAGGATGAGTTGCGGGCGCTATTTCGCCGACACGACGTGGAATTCGACGAACGCTATGTGTGGGACTAGGTCGGCTTGTGCTGCCCTTTCAGGGCGAGCCACGTTTGGGAAACCGTTTCCCAGGGCGTTGCCCTGGGCTAGTATGTCTTGCCCCTGTCGGGGCTTCGGACGGACAACGTTACGGGCGACCAGCCCGTTGGACCGCAGTAGTCATTCAGTCACCTAGCCAGCTATCACGATGAACTTTTCCCGACCAACCCTTCGCCTCCCCCGCCGCCGCTTTCTCCGCACCCTTGCCACCGCCGCTGCGCTGCTCCTTCTGGCGCTCACCGCGTCCGCGGCTGACCACATTCCCCAGCCCGGGAAGTTTCCTCCGCCCGGCTCGGGCAGCTACCTTTCGGGCGAAATCGTGCTCCTCGACCCCGCCCGTCGGCGCGGTGCGTTGCGCATTGATGGCAACGAACCGCACGACCGCTATCAATCTGGCGCGCTGCACTCATTTGCGCTGCTGCCGTATGCGATGTGTTGGTTCAACGGCGCGCCCGCCGAGTTGCGCGACCTCCCCATCGGCACGCACGTCCACGGCTACTTCTTCCTGCCGCCACCAGGCGAGGAGAACACCATTCCGCCACTGCCCAAACACCACGAGAAATACACCATCAAATACAACCACGCCCTCTCGCTCGAGGACGACTTCAGCTTTTACCAGCGCCGCGGCCAGGCGTGGAGGGTCGTCTCAGTGGACGAAGCCAAGGGCAAGTTGAACGTGGCTCCTACCGGCACCATGGCCAAGG
>CAZUUP010000956.1:0-1515 GCA_964623105.1 uncultured Akkermansia sp. | reverse complement strand
CCATGGTCCGCGTCGCCGACATGACCCGCAACGCCTTCATGAACGGCGACATCTCGACGGTCATGAGCCCGCGCACGGTGATCACCTGGGCCCAGAATGCGATCATCTTCGCGGGGGATGTGGGGCTGAGCTTCCGCCTGACGTTCCTGAACAAGTGCGATGAGCTGGAACGCCCGACGATCGCGGAGTTCTACCAGCGGGCGTTCGGTGAGGACCTGCCGGAGGCGGCGACGCGGGTGAAGGTGGGTTAGACCATTGGCACCCAACATCTTCTATCAACAGGCAGGAAAGCGGGGAGAAGCCGACTTTCCAAAATCGATAGTGGATGATCGCGGGGCTCTTCGTAGGTTTAACGCCGAAGCGCTCCTCACGGAGTTCGACTTCCCTGAGGAGGTCACATCGACCCTGCCGCGGGACGACGTCCAAATATGGGGCGTGCCTGCGGGGGCACGGTCCTACTTCCGAAAAATGCGCCCCGGAGACGTGTTTCTGCTCATTGGCCAGCTGAGCAAACACGCGCTTGAATTCGGTCAATTCTTTTATGCAGGCCGCATCACTCACATCGTAGAGAAAGAAGACTTCGCACTCTCAGGGCGTATCTGGGGAGATCAAGGCTTCCCCCTTATATTCTTGATGGAGGGGAGGCTGATCGATTACTCGTGGCTCGAGTTCAGCAATGATTTTGGATTTCGACCGGGATTCTATCTGGCTGGCCAAACCATGCGAGTCACGGAGGACCGCGTCGTAAGTTCTCCTTACGGATCGGTAGAGGCCTTCGCGGCAGCATTGGGTCTGGCCGATGTTCCCGACGAACCAGGAACCTCAAATCAAACCGATCGCCCGACCGGATTCGAGGAAGGCGCTCGCACGCTTCGCGAACATCTTCGCCTCGAACGATCAACCGCCCTGGTTGGTGAGTTCAAAGCGACACTTCCAAACTTCGCGTGCTCAATCTGCGGCTTCGACTTCGAGCGCGCTTTTGGCGATCTGGGCAAAGGGTTCATTGAGGCGCATCATGTCGAACCTCTCAACGAGACAGGTGCAAAATTCAGGCGGGTCGAGGACTTAGTTGCGGTCTGTTCGAACTGCCATCGAATGCTCCATCGGCGCTGGCCCGCCTTGAAGCCGGACGAACTAAGGGGCGTCATTAGGCGCTAACCCCCGCCCCATTCCGCCACGCTCCCGCCGCCATCCCGCGCGCCGTCTCCCGCACCCCTTCCGGCCAGCTTTCCACCGCTGCGTCGAATGCCGTCCAGTCGCCCGCGAACAGCATCCGCGTCGCCTCCTCATAGCCGGGCAGGTCGCCCGCGATCGCGGTCATGAAGCGGTAGGTCGCCTCCTTCGCCCGGCGCGCCCGGTCCGGTCCTCCGGCCTCTTTCAGCGCCCCCTCGACCAATTTGCGCAAGGCCACCGACGCTCCGCCCGGCTGGCCGGCCAGCCAGTCCCAGTGGCGCGGCAGCAGGGTCACCTCGCGCGCGGTGACGCCCAGTTTCGGGCGTCCGGGCCCGCGCTTCC
>CAZUUP010000955.1:0-1521 GCA_964623105.1 uncultured Akkermansia sp. | reverse complement strand
ACGAAGGGCGACGTAAGAAAATTGGGAACGGGAAACTCGACATCGGAATGTCGAGCTACGTGGACGGCGGCTTTGGTTCGACAATCATCCCTCGGATCTCAACACTGCTGTGATGAACGACGACCTCAACGACCTGTATCAGGAAGTCATCCTGGAGCACGCGAAAAGCCCGCGGAACTTCAAGGTGCTGCCCGACGCCAACCGCGTCGCCCACGGCACCAACCCGCTCTGCGGCGACAACTACACCGTCTATCTCGTCATGGACGGCGACGTGGTGCGGGACGCGAGCTTTCAAGGCTCGGGCTGCGCAATCTCGAAGGCGTCGGCGTCGCTGCTCACCAGCACCATCAAGGGCAAGACGCGCGCGGACGTGGAGGCGCTCTTCGGTAAGGTGCATGACATGGTCACCACCGGCCACGCGGACGACAGCATGGGCAAGCTCGCGGCGTTCGCGGGCGTGCACAAGTTCCCGGCGCGCGTGAAGTGCGCCATCCTCTCGTGGCACGCGGCCAAGGCGGCAGTGGCAGGCGGCGGGACGGTGAGCACCGAGGGCGATGACCCGAAGGCGGAGTGATTTCCAGTCCTGATAGGATTGATGGTTCAACGCCGCGGATTGGAACCGCGCCATTTGCCATCCGTCGAGGTTCGGTGTTCAATTGCGGTACCAGTTGATTTGATATGCACTCTTACGAAAACGTCACCCTTACCCGCGATGTCGAGGCCGTCCGCATTCCCTCCGGGGAGAAGGGCCAGATCACCAAAGGCACCGAGGTCACCATCACCCAGGTGCTGGGCGGCAGCTACACCGTGCAATTTGCCGGAGGGCTGGCACGCATCGAGGGCAAGGATGCGGACGCCCTGGGCAAGGCGGATGCGGCAGCCATTGCCGCCGCCACCCCCGCCAAGGCGCCCGCGGGACCGGTCTCCAAGGAGGCGTTGAGCGAACAGGTTTGGGCGCAGTTGCGCACCTGCTACGATCCGGAAATCCCCGTCAACATCGCCGATCTCGGCCTGATTTATAATGCCGACCTGAGCCCGCTCGGCGAGGGCAGCTACAAGGCCGACGTGAAGATGACGCTCACCGCGCCCGGTTGCGGCATGGGTCCGGTGCTGGTTCAGGATGTGCAAAACAAACTGCTCTGCCTCGAAGGCATCGACGACGTGCAGGTCGATCTGGTGTGGGATCCGCCGTGGAACCAGAGCATGATGACCGATGCGGCGCGGCTGCAACTCGGCCTCATGTAGGTGCCGACCTGAGGAGGTTCTGAATTTCAATGACGCAGGTGAGAAAACGGGAAGGTGAGAGAGTGGGCGCGAGCGCTGTCGGCGAATTGTGGACGGCTCGTGTCAGGACGACGCTTTCTCCCTCACCCCGGCCCTCTCCCGCTGGGAGAGGGAGGAGCGCATTCCGCTTCGGACTGGCAGGGGCGCCAGAGCACTTCGAGCGCTGGCTGACTCTCCCCCTCGCCCGGCGGGAGGGGGCCGGGGTGAGGGGGAAAGGCCTGTTTGTTCCCCCGCAGC
>CAZUUP010000954.1:0-1525 GCA_964623105.1 uncultured Akkermansia sp. | reverse complement strand
CCGGCTTCCCGAGCATGGGCGCGTGGGTCACCTACGGCCTCGGCAGCGAGAGCGAAAATCTCCCGGCATTCGTCGTTCTGCCCGACCCGCGCGGCCTCCCGCCGGGCGGAGTCATCAACTGGGGCGCGGGCTTCCTCCCCGCTGTTCACCAAGGCACTACGCTCAACACCGACCCGGCCTTGCCACCCATCGCCGACCTGTTCCCGCCCAAGACCTTCGCCGGCATCACACCGCAGGGCGAGGCGAGCGGACGCAACTTTCTCCAAACCCTGAACCGCCAGCACGCCGCCGCGCGTGTGGGTAACACGGAACTCGACGCCCGCATCGCGGCCTACGAGCTGGCCGCGCGTCTGCAACTCAGCGCGCCCGAAGTCACTGACCTGCGCGGCGAGACCGACGCCACGAAGCGCCTCTACGACCTCGCCGACGAGGATACAGGACCGTTCGGCCGCCAATGCCTGCTCGCGCGCCGACTGGTCGAGCGCGGCGTGCGCTTCGTGCAGATATACTGCGGCGCGGAAAACACGACCGCCCGGAAAATCCGCCCGAACTGGGACAGCCACGAAGACCTCGTGCGCGACCACGGCTACTGGGGCCGCGTTCTCGACACCGGCGCGGCGGCGCTCCTGCATGACCTGAAAGCGCGCGGCCTGCTCGACTCCACGCTCGTCATCTGCACCACGGAGTTTGGCCGCCAACCCGGCGCGCAGGGCAAGGGCCGCGATCATAACCCCGGCGCGTTCACCGCATGGCTCGCCGGCGGCGGCATCCGCGGTGGCACCAGCTATGGCACCACCGACGAACTGGGTTTCCAAGCCGCCGAGCACCCTGCCTATAGCTACGACCTCCACGCCACCGCGCTGCATCTGCTCGGCGTGGACCATGAACGCCTGAGCTTTTATCACAATGGCGTCCAACGACGACTGACCGACGTGCATGGACATGTCATCCGAGAAATACTGGCATGAAAGCAATCCGCCCAAGAACCGTGTCGAATCATCTCGACCTGCCTCTAAAGGACACAGCGCTCTCCCTCACCCCGGCCCTCTCCCGCTGGGAGAGGGGGAGACGCATTCCGCAACGGGCTGAAGCCCGACGATCTCGATCGCCGGACGGGCCGGCAGAGGTTCTCCCTCTCCCAGCGGGAGAGGGACGGGGTGAGGGAGAACACCTCGAAGTCAAACAATCGTCCCCCACAGCCGAAGGAGCCAGCGGTTCCACCCGCCGCCAGTTCGTCCAGGCCACCGCCACGGCCACCGCCTTCGTCTCCCTCGCCACCCCCGTCCTCGCACAACCCGCTGGCAAATCCCTCGGCACCAAGACGCTCAGGACCGACGTGCTCGTCTGCGGCGGCGGTTGCGCGGGCATCGCGGCGGCGCTGGCGGCGGCGCGGCGTGGGGCGAAGGTGCTGCTGGTGGAGAAGGCCCCGTTCGCCGGCGGCATCATCACGTGTGTTGGGCTGCCGTATTTCGACGGCATTGCGAACATCAAAGACAACCGCATCGTCGTGCGCGGCATCGCGCTG
>CAZUUP010000953.1:0-1528 GCA_964623105.1 uncultured Akkermansia sp. | reverse complement strand
GTCGGCGCGGGCGCGGCGGAAGGTCCAGATCTCGGTGAATTCACGCGGGGTTGTGAGATCACCCGATACCAACTTCCCGGTCGCACGATCATGCGTGGCGATGGGGAGGGAGAAGCGCATGGCGACGGTTGCGTAATCATCGCCACCCTCGGTCCCGCCACCGCCTCCACCGAGATGATCGGCAAAATGATCGACGCCGGCATGAACATCGCCCGGCTCAACATGTCCCACGCCCCCCACGACTGGGTCCGACGCGTCGTCAAGGATATCCGCCAGGCCACCAAGGAGCGAAACATTCCCATCGGCATCCTCATGGATACCCAGGGGCCGGCCATCCGCACCGGCGACCTGCCCGTGCCCCTCGATCTGCAGCCCGGCCAGACGTTCACCCTCACCGTCCGCGGTGCCGTCAGCGAGGAGGAGCACTCTGTTGATGTCAATTACCCCGATTTCGTAAACGACATCGGCGTCGGCGACGTCGTCCTCGTGGACAACGGCCAGATCCACATGAAGGTTCTCGCCAAGCACGCCAATCACGTCACGTGCGAAGTCCTCACCCCGGGCCGTCTCGGCAGCCGCCGCCACATCAACCTCCCCGGCGTTCGCGTCAGCCTGCCCGCTCTCACCGAAAAGGATCTCGCTGACATTCAGGTCGGTCTCGAAGTCGGCGTCGATTTCATCGCCATGTCCTTCGTACGCGAGGCCGAGGACATCCGCCAGCTCCGCGCCATCATCGGCCGCTCCACCCATCAACCCCTCATCATCGCCAAAATCGAGGACCAGCTCGCCGTCAAAAACTTCGCCGCCATCAGCCTCGAAGCCGACGGCATCATGATCGCCCGCGGCGACCTCGGCATGGAATGCCCCTACGAGGAACTCCCCATCATCCAGCGCCGCCTCGTCAAAGCCTGTCTTGCCTCCGGCCGCCCCGTCATCGTCGCCACCCACATGCTCGAGAGCATGATCGAAAACCCCATGCCCACCCGTGCCGAAATCACCGACGTCGCCAATGCCGTCTTCGAGCAGGCCGACGCCATCATGCTCAGCGGCGAAACCACCGTCGGCAAGTACCCCTTGAAATGCGTCGAGGTCTTTGACCGCATCGCCCGCCGCATCGAGCGCAGTGGCGGCGCCAACTACCAGCGCGACGCCGAACTCACCAGCCCCCGCCAGAAACTCGTCAAAAGCGCCGTCACCATGGCCGACGATCTCCGCGCCGACGCCATCCTCGTCTTCACCCTCCGCGGCTCCATGGCCCGCCACACTGCCTGGATGCGCCCCCGTCACAGTCCCATCTACGCCTTTTGCGAACGTTGGGAAATGGCCGACTCCCTTGCCCTCAATTACGGCGTCACCGCCACCGTCATCCGCTTCGACCACGCCCACCCCGAAGCAACCGTCGAGCGCGCCATTCGCCACCTCGTCACCGCCGGACGCCTCCGCGTCGGCAACACCCTCGTCGTCATCACCGCCATCTCCGCCGGCGAGCAGATTGTGGACGCCGTGCAGATGCGCATCGTCACCTGAG
>CAZUUP010000952.1:0-1529 GCA_964623105.1 uncultured Akkermansia sp. | reverse complement strand
CGCTAACACTTCCAAGCAACCGCCATGAAACAAACCTTGTGCCGCCTCTTCGCCCTCGTCGCGTTCACCTTCGCCGTCAACGCCGCGGACAAACCCAACATCATCTTCATCCTCGCTGACGACATCGGCTACGCCGACCTCTCCTCCTACGGCGCCAAACACGCCAAAACCCCCAACCTCGACCGCCTGGCCGCTCAGGGCTGCCGCTTCACCAACGCCCATTCTCCCGCCGCCACCTGCACCCCCACCCGCCGCGCGCTGCTCACCGGCGTCTATTCGTGGCGCCAGCAACCGGGCTCCAGCATCGCCCCCGGCGACGCCGCCCTGTCCATCACCGCTGATACCACCACCGTAGCCTCCGCCGTCAAATCCGCCGGCTATCGCACCGGCGTCGTCGGCAAATGGCACATCGGTCTCGGCCCCGACGGCGGCCCCAACTGGAACGGCGACATCAAGCCCGGCCCCCTCGAACTGGGCTTCGACTACTCCTTCATCATGGCCGCCACCGGCGACCGCGTCCCGACCGTTTACGTCGAAAACCACCGCATCGTCGGCCTCGATCCCAAGGATCCCATCACCGTCAGCTACAAGGGGAAGGTCGGGACCGAACCCACCGGCCGCGAAAATCCCGAACTCCTCAAACTCAAACACACCCACGGCCACGACATGACCATCGTCAACGGCGTCGGCCGCATCGGCTGGATGACCGGCGGCAAGGCCGCGCGCTGGAAGGACGAGGACATGTCCGACACCTTCGCCGCCAAGGCCGTGAAATTTCTGGAAGACAGCAAGGCCGGCCCGTTCTTCCTCTACTTCGCCACCCACGGCATCCA
Source organism: uncultured Akkermansia sp. (assembly GCA_964623105.1). Classification (GTDB taxonomy): domain Bacteria; phylum Verrucomicrobiota; class Verrucomicrobiia; order Limisphaerales; family BJHT01; genus BJHT01. The sequence goes on along the minus strand of CAZUUP010000952.1, from coordinate 696 downwards.
CGTCCCCCGCGTGCCCCACCCGCGCTTCAATGGCACCAGCCCTGTCGGCACCCGCGGCGACGCCATCCACGAACTCGATGACGCCGTCGGCCAGGTCCTCGCCGCTCTTGACCGCCTCAAACTCACCGACCAGACCCTCGTCATCTTCACCAGCGACAACGGCGGCGTCATGGACGACGGCTACGAGGACGTCGGGAAATTCGACTACCACCCGAATGCTCCATTGCGCGGCACCAAAGGCACGCTCTTCGAAGGCGGCCATCGCGCCCCCTTCACCGCCCGTTGGCCCGGCAGCATCAAGGCCGGTTCCCACTCCGGCGCCCTCCTCGCCCATCTCGACATGCCCGCCACCTTCGCCGCCCTCGTCGGTGCCAAAATCCCCGCCGGCCAGTGTGCGGACAGCGTCAACGTCCTGCCCGCCCTGCTCGGCAAGTCACCCGTCGGACGCGAAAACTTCGTGGCCCATATCGGCGGCATCCGCGGCCCCTTCGCCCTCGTCAGTGGCGACTGGAAATTCATCTCCGGCGGCGGCAGCAACTACGGCCGCGCCGCGCAACCCAACACCCAACCCAACGCCAAGCTCCGCGCCCCGCCCGGACCGGCCCTCTTCAATCTCGCCACCGACCTTTCCGAGACGAACAACCTCGCCATGACCCAACCGGACAAACTCAAGGCCATGCAGGAACTGCTCGCCAA
>CAZUUP010000951.1:0-1539 GCA_964623105.1 uncultured Akkermansia sp. | reverse complement strand
GCACTGGCTGATGGAGCAGGGCATCGACAGCCTCTCCCTGAATCCGGATACGGTCGTTTCCACCTGGATGGCGCTTGCCGAGACCCCACCCGCCTCTCAGAAGAAGGCGTCCGCGGGTTTCTGAGGAGACGGTCCCGCCGGATTTCGTTCCAAGGGGCGGCAAAGAAACGGGCAAAGTATTTAAGGCTTGCTCAACATAGGGGAAGTCCAGATGAGAGTGGTCGCCCGATTTGTAGTTAGGCGATGTCTCTTGACTGTGTTCGCCTGCGTCGGCAGTGCAACTTGGGGCCAGTCTTCCGGTCGGATCGGCGACTACAAAGTAATCGCAACGGGGGTTGCGCTGGCCACAGCCGGCGCCTACCGATGGTGCGACAGTAACCGCCTCTTGCTTAGCCCAATTCGTGATGCCAAAGGCCGCACGTTACGAGAGGCGGTGTTTTTGGATGTGCGTACGATGCAGCAGGTCCCGGCGGGCCTGACTGATGAGCAGGGTCATAAGTTGAATATCGATTTACGCGTATGCGAGGAAAATAAAATCGTCGCCTGGCTTCCCAAGGCGACCGCAGGATCAGCCAATTTGGGCCACGCATTTGTTGGTCCGTCCGGCAAGAGCGGCAAGCTTGTAGCCTCCGTTAAAGATGGCGGAGTGATTTCGCTCAAGGGCAAATACATCATAGCGAACACCCCCAAAATCTTGACCGCGGATGGCTACCGCGTGGATCGGGACTGCGCTACCTACCATGCCGCGGAGTACAAGCTGCTCTGTTGGGATACTTGGTCGCGAATGCTGTGGCCCCTGTCCCAGTACGTAATAGCTGAACACACGTGGCAGGAACATGTCTCGGTCGAAGCAAGCAACGGCCAGCGCAAACAGGCAAAGAACCAGGAGCCTCCGTTGATCGTGAAGGATGGCAAGCCCGTCTATAGCGCTTACGTCCTCCGAGATTTCGATAACCGCGTACTTGCGAACTTGTCTGAGGGCAACTTTTCTGAGGACAAGGTGTTCAGTATTCATGGCCTTGGCTTTGCCATCAGCCCTGATGAGAAATGGGTCTACTCGCCTTGTAAGAAGCCGGACGGCTTCGACGGAGGAAACGACGGGGTTTGCCGGTATTTGCTGGACGGTAAGTCACATCAGTGGCAGCTGGTTTTCAGCTTTGGCATTCCGAAGAAAGAAAAAACCAGCATCGGCCAGTTGGATATCGGGTCTAACGATGATATCTATTTTGCGATGCCCGGCGCGCCCTCGACGAAATACCGCGGTATCTGGAAGTACGACAGCGCCACGAAGGAAATCAAACAAATTACCCGCGTGACTTTTATGTACGAGCATGATGAAAGACCGAAGGTCTCGTCAGAGCACAACCGGGTTGCCTTCACGCGTCCGCAGAAGGGACCCAAGCTATTTATCGTCGAGCGACGGAGCGGAAAATAGACGAACAGCCTATGGCAGCCGAATACCGGCGGTCGTCCTCTACCGACTCCGTAGGATCCGCTGCTTCTCGCGGTTCCAGTCCTTCTCGCGCTCGGCTTCGCGCT
>CAZUUP010000950.1:0-1539 GCA_964623105.1 uncultured Akkermansia sp. | reverse complement strand
TGCGCGAGGCCGCGACGCTGCAGCAGCGGCTGCGGCTCGATTTCCAGCTGTGAAGCGATGGCTGCAAAGCCTGTACGCGGGTCGCGCGCCCGCGACTTCGGTGCGCTGGGTCGTGGTCGATTGCGAAACGAGCGGGCTCGATCCGGCGCGCGACCGCCTGCTATCGGTCGGGGCGGTCGGAGTTCGGGGGCAGCGAATTTCGGCCGACGATCGCTTTGAAGTCTTCCTGCGGCAGGCCCAGCCGAGCCACGCGGCCGACATCCTCATTCACGGCATCGGCCTCCAGGCGCAGGCGAGCGGAGCGGAGCCCGGCCGGGCCCTGAAGGCATTCGCGGCTTTTGCCGCCGGCGCTCCGCTGGCGGGCTTTCACGCGGATTTCGACCGCGCGGTCCTCGAGCGCGCGGCCCGGCGCTACTCGGTCGGCCTCACCGGGCGCTGGCTGGACCTCGCACGGCTCCTGCCGGCGCTTTTCCCTGCCCGCCGCCGCACGGCGCCCGGCCTGGACGATTGGCTCGTCCACTTCGGCATCGCTCATCCGGGTCGGCACGACGCTCTCTCGGACGCATACGTGACGGCCCAGTTGCTGCAGCTCGCCCTCGCCGAAGCGGCGAGCCAGGGCTTTGGCACTGTGGGACAAGTCCTGCGAGCGAGCCGGGCAGCGAAGTGGCTGGGCGGCTGAACTCGCTCCGGCCGGCTCCGGGGCGCGTCCCTGCGCTAGAATTCCCGCTCCGCGGAGAGATGGCCGAGCGGCTGAAGGCGCACGCTTGGAAAGCGTGTAAACGGTAAAACGTTTCGTGGGTTCGAATCCCACTCTCTCCGCCAGCCACGACAGGAAGCGGCCCGACTGCATCGCGTCATCCGGATCATTTTCCGGCCGTCCGAAGAGTGGGCGGCGCTGCGCGGCGCCGATCCGTCCTGGCGCGCGAGCCTCGTGGGATATGCGCTGCCCCTCGCACTCGTGCCGGCGCTGGGCTGGCCGGCCGCGCAGATGGCGAGCGACTCGCCGCCTCCCGGATGGGACGTGTCCCCGGCGCGCTTCGCGGAGGCGTTCGCCATTACACTGACGCTTTCGCTCGCCACCGTGGCGCTGCTCGCCTTCGCGTTCTATGCTCTCGCGCCGGTCTTCTACGTGCGACGCCACTGGAGCCGGTCGATGGCCGTGGCTGCCTATGCGAGCACGCCGGCGATGGTGGCCGCGCCGTTACTGGCTTCCCCCGCCTTCGCCGTAGGATCGATCCTCGGCGTTCTGCATTGTTTCGCTCTGTGTTATCTCGGCCTTCAGCAGGTTCTGGACTGCCGCGAATCCGAATCCGCTCTCTATGTCGCGGCGGCGGTCGCGGTCACCGGGTTCGCATCGATGCTGCTCGGCGGTTTGTGCGGTGCAGCGGGCATCCTTTGATTTGCGCAATCGGGCAAATGGTGTAAGCATCCGCTGGCAATACTAGGGTTCACCCTGGGTTCCATTTTTAAAGGGGGAGGCTTCGTTGGAACTTACGCAAAAACATAAAGAGTATTGGCACAAGAACCTCGTCATCACCG
>CAZUUP010000949.1:0-1543 GCA_964623105.1 uncultured Akkermansia sp. | reverse complement strand
GCCTCGAAGAACTGGGTGTATCGACAGTATGATCACATGGTGCGGGACGGTTCGGTGGTTTGTCCGGGGAGTGACGCAGCGGTGATTCGCATCAAGGGCGACAGCCTGCCGGTGACGAAGGCGGAGTATGCGGCGCGGGAGGCGACTGGGGTGGCGCCGACGCCGCTGGCGGTGCCGGACAAGTTCATTGCGTTCACGGTGGATTGCAACGGGGCGTATGTGTATTTGGATCCGTACGAGGGCGGCAAGGCGGCGGTGGCGGAGGCCTGCCGGAACCTGGCGTGCTCGGGCGCGGTGCCGCTGGGAGCGACGGACAATTTGAACTTCGGCAATCCGCATTATCCGGAGATTTTCTGGCAGCTCAAGGAGTCGGTGCGGGGGTTGGCGGAGGGTTGCCGGGCGTTCAATGCGCCGATCACCGGGGGGAATGTGTCGCTTTACAACCAGCGCGGGGCGTTGGGTGCGATTGATCCGACGCCGACGGTGGCGGTGGTGGGACGGGTGGAGAAGCCGGAGCATGTCACGACGCAGTGGTTCAAGCAGGAGGGCGATGCGATCATCCTGTTGGGCGCTCCGGTGGACATGGGGGATCCGTTGCAGGGGTTGGGAGGCAGCGCGTATTTGAAGACGGTTCACGGGAAAAAGACGGGATTGCCGCCGCGGGTGGATCTGGGGGTGGCGCAAACTTTGCACACGACGTTGCTGGGGTTGATTCAGACGGGCGACATCCAGAGCGCGCACGATTGCAGTGACGGCGGTCTGGCGGTGGCGCTGGCGGAGAGTTGCATCAGCGAGTTGGTGGCCCGTGAGACGCCGCGGTTGTTGGGGGCGACGATCGACCTGTCCGGTGTGACCGGGGTGCGGACGGATGCCCTGCTGTTTGGCGAGACGCAGAACCGGGTGGTGATTTCGGTGGCGGCGGGGAACGCGGTGAAGGTGCTGAAGCGTGCGGAGTTGCTCGGGGTGCCGGCCCGGTTGATTGGGACCGTGCGAGGCGCGGAGTTGAAGATCAAGACCGCGGGCGGGGAACTGAGTTGGAGCTTGCGCGAGTTGCACGACGTTTGGTGGAATTCAATCGCGCGAGCGATGCAATAACGACCCATGCAGGATTATCCGAAGCATTACTGCGGCGTATTTGGGATTTTCGGCCATCCGAATTCCGCCGAGTTGACCTACTTCGGCCTCTACGCGCTCCAACACCGCGGGCAGGAGAGCGCGGGAATCGTGACTTCGGACGGGGTGCGTTTTCGGACCCACCGCGGGATGGGGTTGGTGCCGCAAATTTTCACGGGGGAAATCCTGCATGGGCTGGTGGGCAGGAACGCGGTGGGGCACACGCGTTATTCGACCACGGGTTCGTCGCACATTCAAAACGCGCAACCGCTGACGGTGGACTGCGCTCGGGGGCAGATTGCGATTGCGCACAACGGGAACCTGACCAACGCGGCGCAGTTGCGAGACGAACTGGAGGCGCGGGGCTCGATCTTCCAGACCACGGTGGACAGCGAGATCATCCTGCACCTGATGGCCCAACCGGCGCAGG
>CAZUUP010000948.1:0-1553 GCA_964623105.1 uncultured Akkermansia sp. | reverse complement strand
CCGGTCTGGTTGAGGCGTTTGCGGATGGCTTCCCGGAGCCAGCGGTAGCCGGAGTTCCATGAGTAGAGGATGTTTCCGTGGGGCTTGCCGGTGACGGTGTCGATGTCTTCGTTGAAGGCGGGGTTGTGGCGGATTTCCAGTTTGATGCGCTCGATCAGACGGGCGTCCACCTCGGCAGCGGGCAGGCCGTGGACGCCCGCGAGGAGGTAATTCGCGGCGTCGTTGAGAAACCACGAGCCGCCGTAGCAATACTGGCCGCTGTCGCCCGGTCGTAGCGAGCCGTCGGCTTGGGAAATCACGCGCAGGCCGTAGGGGGACTTCACTTTCTCCGAGGTGCGGTAGTGGGTGAGCACCTGCTCGTCGGTGAGCAGCTTCTGGCCAAACACGGCGTAGGTGAGCGTCGCGCCGTAGAGGGTGTCCTGGGCGAGAAACTGCGGTTGCTTGATGCTCGTGGGAAAGTAGCCGCCTTTCGCGTTGAACATGCTGCGATACCCGGCGACGGCGCGGGCGATGTCGTCGTCGGTCACCGCCAGGCCCAGTTCCCTGGCCGCCATGAGCGCGCCGCAGTGGAAACCCTGATTGCTCACGGGCGCGTCGTCGTGATCGTAGAGCAGCACGTCATGATACGTCTTCCAGCCGCGCGGATTGGGCGAACCGGGCAAGGGCGGCGGATAATAGAGGCCGTTGGTCTCGTGCTGGCGGATGAACTGGTAAGCCTCGTTGACGAGCGCCTGATTCGGGACGCCGCCCGCGCGTTTCATCAGCGCCGCCCAGATGAGGTAGTATTGGGAGTTGTCCTCGTAGCCCATGCGATTGGCGAAAATGGCACGGTTCGACTCGATGGTTTTCTCCGGGTCGTCGAGGCCCATCGCAGCGTAAAATCCGTCCGTAACCCATTGCTTCCAGCCGTAGCTGATGCCGGAGATGAAGAGGTATCGGCCGTCGCGCGGCTGGTTCTTTTCATCGAGCATCAGGTTGCGGCGAAGGAGATAAAAGGAAGTGTTCCGGAGAATGGCTTCCACCGCGGAGTTGTTCCAACCCTTGCCATTGGCCAGCGCCAGATGCGTGGCGAGCTGGGCGTCATAGTGATGGCGCGCCCGGCCGGCGAAGACCCACGTGGTGAACCGCCGGGTTTCGCCCGCCGCCAGCGACTGCCAGCCGTCCATCTGATACTGGTAATGGTCCCGCGCGTCCTCGCCCGGCTGGCCCGGGACCGATTTTCGGATGGTGATGGGATATGGCTCGCTGGCGTCGCCGGTCAGGATGGCGATGCGTCCGGCCGGGCCGGGAGCCACGAGCACGTCGCAGCGGTTTTCCCACAGCCCCGGGGATTCGGCGATGAGACCGAAAACTTGGCCCGCCGAGCGCACCATTGCGACGGGAAAGGTCTCACGCTTCGGGCGCGAGCGCTCGGTGCCGAACAGGGTGCGCGCCTTGACCGGTCCGGAGAACGAGGCGAACTCGCCGTCGAGCGCGAGGTCGAGGGGGAAGGCGACGGTGAAGCGTTGCGCCGTGTCGGCGGTGACTTCGAGCGTGCGTTCCACCAGCGACGG
>CAZUUP010000947.1:0-1557 GCA_964623105.1 uncultured Akkermansia sp. | reverse complement strand
CCCGCAGTCATCCCACGCCATGTCATCGGCGATGATCAGCACGATGTTCGGCCGCGCAGGCGCCCCGGACGCAGCCGCTCCGCTCACCTGCCAAGCCGACACGGCCAAAGTCAGCACAACGGCCACCGGGATCATGAGCCACGCACCCCGAGGCGAACGATACGTTAAGCGATGCATCGGGCCAAAACTGCCCGGCCCAATCCGTTCCCTCAATGGCAATTTCCGCGTCGCCCCAAAGCGGCTCACCCGATTGGGGGATACCATCGTCGCGCACGGGCCGGTAGTCTTCGCCAAACCTTGTCCCATTGCCGTGCCTCAAACGCATGACCGTGACCGCACCTGAATGAGTTGACCGCCTTGGCCCGTCATCAACCAGACTTACCCGTCCCAGGCAGTGAAGTTTTCAACTGCAAATCATCACCGGCCGCCATCGGCCACCGTAAAGCCCGCGACTGGCGAGAGCCATGATCAGATGGTACGTTTCAGCAATATCACGCGACATCAGGGGTACGAGGCCGGTTTCAATCACCGGGCGCTTGGCCAGCCATCGGCTCCATCCGTCGCAGAAAGGACGCAGCAAGACACTGGACGGATGATCACCCGCTCGGACCGGCAAGCAGTCAGCGCACAGCATATTTCCGGATGGACTGTTTTTTACGCTATCCCCCAAAAACTATGAAAATGAGATCCCAAACCCCTCCGAGCAGCCGCAGCGCCCACGGCTTCACCCTCATCGAACTCCTGGTGGTGATCGCGATTATCGGCATCCTCGCCTCCATGCTTCTGCCGGCGCTTGGTCAGGCAAAGGGCAAGGCCCATATGACCAAATGCCTCAACAACAACCGGCAGATCGGCCTGGCGACGCGGCTGTATCAGGAAGATTACAACGGCGAATTCCCCTGGGGCATCCAGATCACTGGCACCACTCCCACCACCGCCAACGATCCGACCGCGTGGCCCATCCTCATGCTCCGCTACGTGGGGATCAACCCGCTCGCCATCCCCGCCGAGATTCCGATCTTCGCTTGCCCGAGCAATATGGACCGCAGCAAACAACCGGCCGGCGTCCAGTTCCCAATGAGCTACCGGGCCAACGGCACAGTGTTCCGTCACACCACTGGCGCCACCTACCCCGGCGCCCTGCGCGATTCCCAAATCGGCAATCCTTCCGTAATTCTCACCATGATCGAGAAAAACAAGAGCAACATGCAGTACCAGTACGATCACAACGCTCTGGACGGCAACCGGCGGAACTGGAACATCTCGACCAACGGAACTGGCGGTGCCTCGCTGACCGGCATGACGCGGCACGACGACGGCGCCACCGCCGCCGCCGCCGACGGACACGCCGAACGCGTCAAGCTTCCGCCCCAGAACATTGGCTCGCCCGCTCCGCCGGACATGATGGACATCGGTGATGTCGTAGGCAACAGCACCGCTCCCGGCAACCAACCCGCCCACGTGCTCCAGTTCGTCGCACCACGCGCCAAACTCTTCATCCGCGAGAAAGCCTCCTCCACTGGATTCTAGCGCGTTTCCATCAATGTCATAGCGATG
>CAZUUP010000946.1:0-1559 GCA_964623105.1 uncultured Akkermansia sp. | reverse complement strand
TCTCGCTGGAACCGAACGGGCGGCTGGGGGTGTTCAATTTCATGAAGCCGTAGCGGGGCGGGGGGCGTTGGAGTGATTGGGAGGATTTGGTGACGGCATCGCTGGCGTGCGGCGCGGTTTGGACATTGATTTGGCCGACGAAAGAGCTGGTGGCTTGGGGAGCGATTCGAGCAATCACGACGCCATCGGCGGCCTTGATTCTGATATTTTTCTGTGAATTGTCTTGCCCCGGCGTCTGGCGTTCGGCTCAGGCGTACCTTCAGCTTATGCCTGCGGAAAGAAATTCTTCATCGTATCTGCCCGCACTCCGCCCGATAGCCGGGAGTTCCGGTTTTCCCGATCGAAGAAAAGCGAATCAGGAAAGCTGGAATTTCGGAAAGGCAGTTCCGACATCCTCGGCCGTCCTGGTTCGCCCCGTTTGCCCGGCATCGGACAGCCCGCCCGTGACCATCGCGCCGCTGGCGGACGGCTTCGGCTTCGCCGCGAGCGTTGCCAACCGCATCAATACCCATGCCGATTTCATCGTCGCCGATGGCGAAGCTGGGCCTGGAAGGCGCGCAAATCGCCGCGCCCGACCCCGCCACCAACAAGCCAACGCTCCAGCCCGTGCGCATCGCGGGTGGCAAGGTGCAGATTCAATGGAAGAGAGGCGCCTTCACCGGCATCTGCCTCGAAGTGGACCGTGGCAACGGCCTGGGGGTCTCCCTGGACATCGATACCAAGCCCGACTACGAAGACCCGACCAACCCGCCCACGGGCGCGGCGGTGTGGAAATGCCGCGCCACCTAACCTCCAAGGCGACCAAATCTTCGGCCAGTGGAGCGACCCCGTGAGCATCGCGGTGCAGGAGTGAACGATGAATCACACAACCGTGAATGCTTTTGAAAACTCCGCGGGCGTGATGACGGCGATGCCCTCGAATGCCTTGAGCACGAGCAAATCCGCGTCCCCGGTGATGAGTTGCTCGCAGCGGCCCGCCTTCGCGGCGGCGAGGATGCCGTTGTCCGCCGCATCGCGGCAAACAGTCGGCAGCGGCGGGACAGGTTCGATCAGCGTGGTTTGCCGGCGCACGAAGAGCATGAGCAGGCGCGCATGGCGGGCGGAGAAACCAAACTTGAGCCGCAGTTTGGCTTCCGTCTCGGCGAGGATTTGCGGGGAAGCGAAAATCTGGCAGCGATTGCGCGCGGCACGCCAACCCAGCCGGCACTGGCCATCCGTGGTGAGGATGGCGAGCCAGACGTTAGTGTCCAGCAGGATGCGCACGCGGCAGGGCGAGGATTTCCTCTTCGGTCAGGCGGGCCGCGCGAGGCAGGCGGTCAAAGGCGGCCAGCACTTGGTTCAGCTCGGTCTCGTCCGAGAAAAGCCAGTCCAGCAAACGCGCCGACTCCGCCGCCGGGAGACGGCGGATTTCCTCGATGATTTCAGCGGCAGCCATGCGGGCAACGTAAAACAACATCTGCCTGTTGCAAGCGGGTTTAGGATGCCGCGTGGGATGTTGGTGTTACGAAGCGGGCGGCGAGGGCTTGGTGGTTGAGGCCGACGACGGTGACGGTGGCGGA
>CAZUUP010000945.1:0-1561 GCA_964623105.1 uncultured Akkermansia sp. | reverse complement strand
AGGAGATCAAGGGGCATACGGATGCGACCGCGGTCAGGTGCCACGACTGTCGTCGGGAACGCAAAACACGGACGCCCAGGGCACGCTGACCCACCGTTGGTGGGAATGAGACAATTAAGGAGCGGATAAAGTGACCTCAGCATTCTCGACTCTGGATACTTCCGCTGCTTCCGACAGTTGACTCATAAAGTCGCGGTTAGCGCATTCACAATGGCGCAGCTCCTTCGCTGAGGATTTTCAAATACTGAGCGTAAGCGTAAATGCGGCCGTATTTGCCCCCGGTCATTTCGCGGGCCATGCCGAGCTCCACAAGACGCTCCAAAGCGGAAGTGACCGTCGGCACGCTCAGTCTCGTTTTTTCGCTGGCGACAGCAATGGAAAGAACCGGCTGCGACTGGAGGGCGCGATGCACCCGAAGCGTGGAACCCGCAGCCTTGCCAGTGGCTTCAACGCGTTTCTCGTCCGCAGCGGCAAGTTTCATCAGAGCCTTGGCGGTTTCCGCCGCTTGGCTGGCAGTTTCCTCCACGCCGGTCAGAAAGAAGCGAATCCACGCTTCCCAATCGCCAGTCAAACGGACCGATTGCAGAAGATCGTAGTACTGCTGGCGGTGTTGCTTGAAATAAAGGCTGAGGTAAAGCAAGGGTTCGCGAAGGACTCCTTCCGCACAGAACAAAAAAGTGATCAGCAGGCGGCCCAACCGCCCGTTGCCATCAAGGAACGGATGGATGGTCTCAAACTGGACATGCGCCAGCGCAGCTTTGATGAGGAGTGGAGTTTTAACCGGGTCGTTGTGCAAAAACTTTTCGAGCGCGCCAAGACTTTCGAGGATGTGATCAGGCGGCGGCGGGACAAACGTCGCATTGCCGGGCCGTGTGCCACCGATCCAGTTCTGCGAGCGGCGGAACTCGCCTGGTTCCTTGTCACTGCTACGCCCTCTTTTCATCATCACGCCGTGAATCTCCCGCAATAACCGGAGGGAGAGCGGAAGGTTCTCCAACCGCTTCAAACCATGAGTCATCGCGGCGACGTAATTGGAAACTTCTTGAACGTCATCGATCGGAACACCGGCAACACCTTCCATTTCAAACAACAGCAGATCGGAGAGGCTGGACTGCGTGCCTTCGATCTGAGATGAGAGCACGGCTTCCTTGCGAACGTAGGAGTAGAGAAACATGGCCGGGTTTGGCAACACGTTTGACAATCCATCCAGGCGTCCAAGCGCAAGCATGGCTTTACCGGCGAGTTCCTGAATCTCAGAGTCACATTCCAGGGACGGCGAGGGCGGCAGCGGCTTCGGGACAAAGGCGCGGGCCTTCTCGCCTGCGGCGGAAGGAAGCGGAATGTAATAGCCGGTTAACCCGCGTTTCATAACGATTCAAACCAAGTTTAAGTTGATTCGGACAAATTAAAAGATGACGTTTTTTCTTTAATTGTGAAGGGTCAAATTAAAGGTTACGACGTTGAGAGCATCTGGAAAGCAAGGAGTTTAAGGGGAAAAGCCCACACCGGCGGAGGAATTCAAGATGGTGCCCGCGACAGGACTTGAACCTGTACGATGTTA
>CAZUUP010000944.1:0-1575 GCA_964623105.1 uncultured Akkermansia sp. | reverse complement strand
AATGGTCGGGGCGGTGAGATTTGAACTCACGACCTCTTGTACCCGAAACAAGCGCGCTACCAAGCTACGCTACGCCCCGAACCACAGGCGCATAGAGTTGCCAATTGTCCCGGGGAATTGCAACGTGTTTCTCGCTGCCGCCGGTGGCAACAATAGATGCAAGCAGAACTCATCGGGCTCGGAACCGCAGTCAACGCGGGCGCAATCATCGCCGGCGGACTGGCGGGACGGACCTTGAGCCGCCACCTGACGCCCTTGGTCGAGCTGCGGCTGCGTGTGCTGCTGGCGGCGGTGACGGTGTGGGTCGGTTTGAGCATGACTTGGCGGTCCTTTCACGGCGGCATTGGCGCATGCCTGCGGCAATTCGCAATCCTGCTCGGGGCTCTGATGCTCGGGAACGCGCTGGGACGGCTCCTCGGCTTGCAGTCGGGTTTGAACCAGCTGGGGGCCTTTGTGAAGCAGCGTTTTTCGACCGGCGGGGCGCAGGTTTCGGAACGGTTCAGCGACGGATTTGTCTCGGGCGCGATTGTTTTTTGCCTGGTGCCGCTGGCCATCGTCGGCGCGATGGTGGACGGGTTGGGAGGCAATTATCGTCCGCTGGTGTTAAAGGCGGCGATCGACGGGCTGGCAGCGGTGGGGTTCGCGTCGATGTTCGGGTGGAGCGTGCTGCTGTCGGCAATTCCGGTGGTGGCGTATCAAGGGGCGATCACACTGCTGGGTGCGATGGTGGCGCCGATGTTGACCGTGGATCAGCTCGAATCAATCAATGCGGTGGCCGGGTTGCTCGTGTTTTGCGTGGCTTTGATCATGTTGCAGTTGAAACGGATTGCCTTGGCCGACTACTTGCCCAGCCTCGCAACCGCGCCGCTGCTCACCTGGGCAATCGGGAGGCTGACCGGGTGAACGAAGGTTCCCGCCCGCCTCAGGCGTTGCCGATCGCCGCTTCGGGGTGCAAGCCGAGGCTGGAGAAAGCATTGCCAGCCCGGGGAGCCGACATGGCGAAATGACCGGAGCCAGGCCGCCGTCGGGACCGCCGCACCGGAACCGCCGTGAAGACAATGCGCAGGCAAATCCGCCGTTGCCGCGTTCACCGTCTCATCGTCGCATGCGTCCAGCGCGGACGAGGACGTCCGCTCTCGGCCGGGCCAGCCGTCCCGCCCGGCGGTCACTGCATCAGGGTTATCCTTCGCTTCCGAGGACGTCCGCGCGCCGCTTGACGGCACTCGACTTGAAGGCCAGTGTCCCGGAGACGGCTTCCGCCTGTGGCTTGCCACAGGTTTCCCGCGAAGCCGTTTAGGGGGCCGGGAGGCCCCCTTCCATTTTTGAATCCACCCCGGGGCGGCGACGTGTTTCGCAACGAACGGGCAACCAGCGGAACGCGGCCATACCATTGTCAAACAGGTGGCTGGACGTCATCAACTCCGACTGCTTCGCGCAACTCGGCCGGTTCACTCTGGGCTTCGCCTTCAAACCGGGTTTCGAGGGTGTTGGCATTTAACCCATGCTGGCGCAACCAGCGAACCAGCACGTCAGCTTTCCCGTGGGTTATGTAAACTTCTCCGGCCCCGGTGGCGC
>CAZUUP010000943.1:0-1576 GCA_964623105.1 uncultured Akkermansia sp. | reverse complement strand
CGCCGCAGGCCGCGAAGGCGCTGATGGAGCAGTTGCTCCGCGTGACGCGGTGGCCCGACAAGCAGGCGTTTCTCGGCACCGAAGCGCAGCGGGCGATGGAGGAGCAGCCGGCCAAGGACGCGCAGGCGGCGGAACAGCAGCAGATGCTCCAGCTCATTACGGCGATTGCTGGGGGCGCGGGCCAGCCGCAAGGCCAGATGCCGCCGGGGCAACCGATGCCCCAGGCGATGCCCCAGATGCCGCCGATGGGCGATCAGGGGGCGATGTAGATGCCGCCCCGCGACAAACGCGCCGTCACGGTCGCGCTCGATGCGCTGTTTCTGGATCTGAACGCGGCCCTCGCGGCGCTGTCGGCCACGGAGTGCGATCCGGGCATGCGCCACGAGGCGTTGCGGTCGCTGGCGAACTGCCAGAACGAGGTGCGCGAGGGGATTCGCATCGCCACCGAGAGCGACATTGCTGAGGCGGTATTGAAGTCGCTCACCCCTGAACAGGTAAAGGCCCTGAAGCGGAGGTTCGCGCATGAGTGACGTGACGGAACTGGATGAACTGGAAAGCGGCCTGACCTCCGGATTTTGGCAGCGCGTCCGCGCCCATGCGTCACGCGAGTGGGGGCCGGAGGGCGAGACGTTCAAGGCGCTCTATCGGCGGGCGTTGCAGGGCGGACTCGGGACGGAGGCGGAATCCATCCAGCGGCTCAAGGTGCTGGAAGCGCAGCGGGCCGCGATTGAGGAGTTACTCGCATGGCCGATGGGGCGCGTCGCGGAGATCAAGGGCCGGGTGCAGCGGGCGGGCCGGAGCGGTGGGCCATCGCGGCGGGGGAGCTTGTGACCTGTCCCGGCTGCGGCATCACGGGGCCGACTGAGGACGTGGACACGTTCAGCGACGTCAGTTACGGCTGCCCGGCGTGTGGCTGTGTCTGGCCGAAAACCGAGGAGGAAGGATGAGTCACGGCTTGAAGCCGCTCGGGTCGAAAGTGCTGGTGAAGCCGACGCCCCCGGATACCGAATCGGCGGGCGGCATTCTCTTCCCGCAGGTGCATAGCGAACGCTCGGCGCAGTCCGGCACCGTGATCGCGGTGGGGAGTGGAGCAGCGGCGGCGCATCGCATCCGGCAGGCCACGATTGCGAATGCGCGGGGCCGCGTGGCGCAGGCGCTCGACCTGTTCGCGCCGGACCATGCGGACGCCGTCGCCGCCGCGGATACCGCCTTGGCCCGCTACTCAGCGGAAGCGCCGATGCTGTCCGAGTTGCGCGTGGGGGATTTCGTCGCGTTTCCGTTCACGGCTGGCACCCTGCTCGACGCCAACGGCGAGACGCTGATTGTCATTGACGAGGCCGCGATTGAGGCGGTCTGGTCACCAGAGGAGAACGCCGCATGAGTGAGATCGACCAGACCACCCAGCCGGACCCGGCACCCGATCCCGCCGTCGTCGCGGCCCCGGAGACGCCCCCAGAGGCGGACCCCGAAGCCGAAGCCGATACCGCTGAACAGGACGCCATCGAGATTCCAACCGGCGAAAAGCTCGTGCCCCTCACGGCCCTCAAGGGCGTGCGCGGCAAGCTGAAAGAGACGC
>CAZUUP010000942.1:0-1580 GCA_964623105.1 uncultured Akkermansia sp. | reverse complement strand
CGCATCGAGGATCGTGGGTTCAAAGCGCGAACGTTGGTTCGGGGAATTCTCTCCCCGTGGATTGGGAAGCGCACACGTCCCGCGGGCCGGGTCGCAACCCGCCGACGCCTCTTTTCCCCGCCTTTTCGGCCCGATTTGAACTGGCGAACACTGGCACGGCACAAGCTTAAGCATGGCCCCCCAAACCAACAGGCCAACGGCCCCCGTGCCCCGAATCCGCCAATTCCATCGCCTGGGACCACCGGACCTCCCTTGATCTTCCCACCTCGCCCGCTTCAGCATCCGCCCAACCGTGGGTCCGGCTTCCCGCCGGACAATGCCGGGGCAACCCCGCCCCGAGGTTCCTCCGCCCGGATGCCGCCCGCATCCGCCAACCGGGGCTGCTCGCCCCCTCTGCCCAAAATTGTCCCTGCCCCCCTACGCCGGCCCCCATCCCCCGCCCCCCCCCTTCCGCCTTGCTCTCGATAACCTGCCCGGTCAATCTTCGCCCGTCTTCCACGGAGCACTGAATCAACTCATGGCCCGCACCAAAAAAGAAAACGGCAGTTCAAGCCCTTCCACCGCCATCATCGGCTTCGAGGCCAAGCCCACCTCCTCCGACGCCAGCTATCCGCAACCCGAGCCCCAAGCTTCGGTCATAAACGAGCACGGCATCGAGGACGCCTTCATCCAAAAGCTCCAGAACCTCAAATACACCATCCGCCGCGACATCACCAATCGCGCCGCCCTTGAAGCCAATTTTCGTGAGAAGTTCGAGGCCCTAAACCGCGTCCGCCTCACCGATGCGGAATTCGCCCGCCTGCTGGATGAAATCGTCGTTGCCGATGTCTTCACCGCCTCGAAAACCCTCCGCCAGATCAACGCCTTCACCCGCGATGACGGCACGCCGCTGAACTACTCCCTGGTGAACCTCAAGGACTGGTGCAAAAACCACTTCGAGGTCATCAACCAGCTCCGCATCAACACGGACAACAGTCATCACCGATACGATGTCATCCTGCTGATCAACGGCGTGCCCTGTGTGCAGATCGAGCTAAAGACCCTCGGCGTCAATCCCAAGAAGGCCATGGAGCAGATCGTCGAATACAAGAACGATCCCGGCAACGGTTACACCAAGACGCTGCTATGCTTCATGCAGATCTTCATCGTCAGCAATCGCGACCGCACCTTTTACTTCGCGAACAACAACGCCCGCCACTTCGCCTTCAACGCCGAGGAGCGCTTCCTGCCCGTCTATGAGTTCGCGGACGAGGACAACCGCAAAATCACCCACCTCGATGAGTTCGCCGAGCGCTTCCTGAAAAAGTGCGACCTCGGCCGCACCATCAGCCGCTACATGGTGCTGCTCGCGGGTGAGCAAAAACTCATGATCATGCGGCCTTATCAGGTCTATGCCGTGCAGCACATGGTGAAGTGCATTGATGACGACGATGGCAACGGTTACGTCTGGCACACCACCGGCAGCGGCAAGACGCTCACTTCCTTCAAGGCGTCCACGCTGCTCAAGGAGAACGACCACATTTACAAGTGCGTCTTCGTCGTGGACCGCAAAGACCTCGACCGCCAGACGCGGGAGGAAT
>CAZUUP010000941.1:0-1585 GCA_964623105.1 uncultured Akkermansia sp. | reverse complement strand
GTCACACCTCCCCTCCTCATCATTTTGTACCCATCATTTTGTAAAAATAATTGTGTCCCATGAAAACTAACCCCCTCCAATACCGCCCCGAGTTCACCCGCCGCGACGTCCTCAAAGGCCTCACGCTCGGCACCGGCGCCACGCTCCTCAACCCCTTTCTCGCGCAACTCGCCGCCCACGCCGCCGGCAGCCCGGACGCCATCCGCCGCCGCTTTGTCATCGTGATGCAAAGCAACGGCCTGCGCCCCAGCTTCATCACCCCCACCGGCCACAAATGGAAAGACGACGGTCGCAACGGCACCAGCACCCGCACCGTTTTCGAACTCCCGCTGCGCGATCAGCAACTCCCCGCCGCGCTCGAACCGCTCACGCCCTTCAAGGACCGCCTCGCCCTCCTCCAGGGCCTCTCCGGCCGCGTCGCCCTCAGCGACCACTCCGCCAACCACGGCGCCCTCGGCTGTTACTCCGCCGGCAAAGTCATGGGCCAGACCATCGACTCCGCCCTCGCCGACGCGCTCCCCGCCGTCTTCCCCCACGTCCTCCTCGGCCTCGGCGGCGACCCGCTCTCCGAAGCGATGAACTACGGCCACTCCGCCCTCGGCCCGAACAAACCCCTGCCCACCATCTGCTCGCCCGACCTCGCCTTCCGCTCCCTCTTCGGCAGCGTGGACGGCGGCAGCAGCAAGGCCCAGTTCGACCGCCACACCCACCTCCTCGACTTCATGGCCGACGACGTGAAACGCGCCCGCACCGCCCTCGCCCCCGAGGAACGCCTCAAGCTCGACCGCTACGTCGAGGCCTTCGAGTCGCTGCACCAACGCCAGGAACAAATCGCCGCCATGCAGGAAACCATCCGGCGCAACGCCCCGCAGCTCGGCGAAAAACGCACCGCCACCACCTCCAGCCTCATCCTCGAAGCCCACTTCGAAATCGCCGCCGCCGCCCTCATCGCCGGCCTCACCAACGTCGTCACCCTCACCTCCGGCAGCGGTGGACAGCGCTTCGGCAAATACCCGGAACTCGGCGCGCAAGACCTCCACGGCCTCGGCCACGGCGGCACCATCGCGGGCAAGACCAACGAGGAAAGTTTCATCGTCATCCACCAGTTGCACACCCGCCTCATCGCCGCCCTCGCGCGCAAACTCGCCACGGTCCCCGAGGGCAACGGCACCATGCTCGACCACACCACCATCCTTTTCCTCAGCGATTCCGGCGACGGCCACCACCCGCAGCTCCGCAACTGGCCCATGGTCCTCCTCGGCAACCTCGGCGGACGCCTCAAAACCGCCGGCCGCTACCTCGAATTCCCCGCCTACGGCCTGCCCAACCACCGCACCATCGGCAGCCTCTACAACACCCTCCTCGCCGCCGCCGGCAAACCCCGCGCCAAATTCGGCCTCGACGACATCGCGTTGAAAGACGTGAAGCAGGGCGGGCCACTGCCGGAACTGCTCGGCTAGCTGATTCGCGCGCCCCAGCCCCATGAAAGCGAGATTCCTTCTCAGCACATTGGCCGCTGCTCTCATCATCTCCACCAGCACACTCGCCGATGTCCTGACTCCGAAGACCGAAACCGTTTCCGGCG
>CAZUUP010000940.1:0-1589 GCA_964623105.1 uncultured Akkermansia sp. | reverse complement strand
CTCGACAACCTCCGCCCCGGCATTCACCTCATCCATCGCTGGCCCGAGAGCGGGTTGAAAGTAGTCGCGAAGACAGAGCTTAAGCCCCGGGAATGGCACCACGTCGTCGTGACCTACGACGGCTCCTCCAAGGCCGCCGGCGTGAAGATCTATGTCAACGGCGAACTGCAGGAAAACGTCGTCGAGCGCGACACGCTCGCAGGCCCGATTGCCAACCCCACGCCCTTCCGCATCGGCAGCCGGTCGGACACCATCAAATTCAAGGGCGAGGTGGATGATCTCGCCATCTACCAGCGCGCCCTGACACCCGGCGAAGTCCGCGCCGCCGCCCATCCCATCCCCGGCACCCTGCTCATCCCCGAAAAGGAACTCACCCGCGCCCAGCGCGAATTCCTCGCCGGTCTCTACCTCCTGCGCGAGGACAAGACCAACGCCCAACCCCTGCTCGTCGAACACACCAAGCTCCTCGAAGCCGAGCGCAAACTCGAAGCCGGCACCAGCACCACCATGATCATGGAGGATCTCCCCGAAACCCAGATGCGGACCACCTTCATCCTCAAGCGCGGCCAGTATGACCAGCCCATCAAAGACGCCGAGATCAAGGCCGCTCTTCCGGCCGCCCTCGGCCGCGCCCCCAAGGACGCGCCCGCCAACCGCCTTGGCCTCGCCCGCTGGCTTGTGCAACCCGATCATCCCCTCACCGCGCGCGTTGCCGTCAACCGCCTTTGGCAGATTTGCTTCGGCGAAGGACTCGTCCGCACCACCGAGGACTTCGGCACTCAGGGCGACGTCCCTTCACACCAGGCCCTCCTCGACTGGCTGGCCGTCGATTTCATGAAATCCGGCTGGGACGTCAAACGCGCCCTCAAGCAGTTCGTCACCAGCGCCACCTACCGCCAGTCCTCCAGCACCACCCCGCTCCTGCGCGAACGCGACCCCGAGAACCTCCTCCTCGCCCGCGGCCCCCGCTTCCGCCTCCAGGGTGAATTCATCCGCGACAACGCCCTCTTCGTCGCCGGACTCCTCGCCGACAAAATCGGCGGCCCCGGCGTGCGCCCCTATCAGCCGCCCGGTCTGTGGGAGGAAGTCGCCCTCAACGCCAATCTTTCAAAATTCGTCCAGGACCGCGGCGAGAAACTCTACCGCCGCTCGATGTACATTTATTGGAAACGCTCCGCCCCCCATCCGGTGATGCTCATCTTCGACGCCCCCTCCCGCGAGAAGTGCATCGGCCGCCGTCCCCGCACCAACACCCCGCTCCAAGCCCTCGTCACCCTCAACGACCCCCAGTTCGTCGAAGCCTCTCGCGCCTTCGCCCAGCGCATCCTCAAGGACGGCGGCAGCCAACCCGCCGACCGCATCGCCTACGCCATCCAGCACGCCCTCAGCCGTCCCCCCACGCGGCACGAGACCGACCTCCTCGCCCGCCTTGCCACCAGCCAACTCGCCCGCTTCACTGCCGATCCCACAAAAGCTGACGAACTCCTGAAAACCGGCGAAAGCACCCGCGACCCCGCCATCCCCGCCCCCGAACACGCCGCATGGACCGTCGTCGCCAACACCATCCTCAACCTCGACGAGTTTCTCGT
>CAZUUP010000939.1:0-1589 GCA_964623105.1 uncultured Akkermansia sp. | reverse complement strand
CCCAATCCCGTCGGCCCGCGTCTTCTTCCGCCAGCTTACTTTACGATCTCAATCCCCTGCGGCCACTGTTCCCGCGGTTCATACCCGAGCAGCCGTCGGGTCGGTTCCAGATCATACCGCAGCACATGCAGCGGACGGCTTGTCGCATAAACAATCGCGAACTTCAGATCCTCCGGTGCCTCCACCGCGCACGCGAAAAATCGCCCCGAATCCGCCGGACTCAGATACACATCCTGCGCCCACTCCGAAGCCGCAATCTCCGCCACCTGCGCCTGGGTGCGCGGACACCACCCCAACCGGGCCACGATCACGCTCTGGCCATGCACCTCCGCATAACTCCGCCCGATCGCCTCCATGAACATCTTGGTCGCCGCATACCAATACTTTGGCGCCACCGGCTCGTCCGGATGAATCGGCCACGGCCCGGAGTGCGCCCGCCACCAACTCACCTGCCCGCTGCTCGGCAATATCAAACGCCGCACCCCCGCCACCCGCGCCGCCTCCATCATGTTGTACAAACCCACCAGGTTGTCCGGCAGCAATCGAGTCATGAAATCATCGTCGTCCGGCGTCGCCGCCAGATGAATCAGCGTGTGCGCCCCCGCGCACGCCCGGGCGCACGCCCCCGTGTCCGCAATGTCCCCGACCACCGAATCGCCCACCCCCGGCGTCGGCACCCGGTCGAAGCCCCGCACTGCCTGCCCTCGCGCCCGCAATTCCTCCACCACGGTCTGCCCCACCCGCCCCGCCGACCCCGTCACCACCACCACGTTTGCTCGATTCATGCCTGCGACCCTAGACCGGAAAACCGCCCCCCGCCAACCCTTTGCTCAGGCGCCCATCACCCCTCCGAAACGCTTGCTCCACGAACCTTCCCCCCAACTCGTCACCAAAAATATTCTCGCTCCCACCAACCTGTCCCCTAAAATCCCAACCATCAAAGCCGGACCGCCTTCAGCGACGCTGAATGCGCCGCCGGCCTGCAACCAAAACCAACCGCAAAATTACTATGTCAGAGAAAATTGGATTCGTCGGAGTCGGCCGCATGGGCGCCAACATGGCTCGTCGCCTCAAAGATGTCGGCTATACCATCACCGCCGTCTATGATGCCCGCCCCGAATCAGCCGCCGAAATCGCCAAGGAACTCGGTGCCGAAGCCTGCGCCAAACTCGCCCGTGTCACCGAACTCGCCGACGTCATCATCACCGTCGTCACCGACGACAAGGCCATGCTCAAGATTTTCGGCGACAAAAAGGACAACCTCCTCCGCGCCGCCAAGGGCAAGATCTTTATCAATTGCGCCACCGTTTCCCCCAAGACCCACCTCGCCGTCGATAAACTCTGCAAAAAGGGCGGCGCCGCGAGCCTCGAAGGTTGCATGGCCTCCAGCATCAATCAGGCCCGCCAGGGGACCCTCTATCTCATGTGCGCCGGCGACGAGGCCACTTTCAACCAGGTCAAACCTGTCCTCACCAAGCTCAGCGACGAAGGCAAGCTCATGCGCTACATCGGCGGTGCCGGCAAGGCCGCGCAGGTCAAAGCCCTCGTCAACATGGTGATGAACATCAACACCGCCGGGCTCGCTGAAG
>CAZUUP010000938.1:0-1589 GCA_964623105.1 uncultured Akkermansia sp. | reverse complement strand
CCGCGCGGGTGCCAGCGAGGATTCCAGCAACTCGCGCGCAAGCCCCCCATTGGACACGCGTCGTTTGGTTGCCACCGCCGCCAGTTCCGCTGCCAACTGGTTTGGAAGTTTCAAGGAGATCGTTGTCATCCGCGGTGTTCGGGGTGGTGGTGAGGTTTGAGGTTCCCCTCGGCCGTTGGCGGAATCGGTGGCAGGCCCGGCTACTGGTGACTTTGCTGGCCTTTATGGTAATTGGCCAGCGTATGCCGGCACCCCATTTGCAGCCGTTCCGCTTTTGCCCAAGCGCCTTGTGGCCGTCGTACTTTCATGCAGCCGCGGTCATGTGGGCGCGCCGGCGTTGGCGCGAGCTGTGGCCGCTTCTTTCCATCCACAGGTCCCTGGCGGTTTGGCGGCGACGAGTCGCCTGGAGAAAGCGGTGACAAGTCACCGCACTCCAAAAGGGGCGGGCGGCGGGGTTACTCGGCGTTGGGGTAGGAGCCGAGGACTTTGACGTAGCTGCAGTGTTCGGAGAGGAGTTTGAGGGCGCTGGCGACCTTGGGGTCGGTGCTGTGGCCGTCGCAATCGACGAAGAAGAAGTATTCCCAGGCTTTGCGTTTGCTGGGGCGGGATTCGATCTTGGTCATGTTGATGCGGTGGCGGCGGAAGGGGGCCAGGGCTTTGTGGAGGGCGCCGACTTCGTGGGCGATGCTGAACATGACGCTGGTGCGGTCGTGGCCGGTGGCGGGGCTGCATTGGCGGCCGAGGACGAGGAAGCGGGTGACGTTGTGGGCGGTGTCCTGGAGGTCGTGTTCGAGGACGGGGATCTGGTATTTTTCGGCGGCGAGGAGGCCGGCGATGGCGGCAGAGTCTTTCTCGCGGGCGGTGAGTTCGGCGGAGCGGGCGTTGGAGGAGGTTTCGATGAGTTCGACGTTGGGGAAGTTTTTCTGCACCCAGCCGCGGCACTGGGCGAGGGTCTGGGGGTGGACGAAGAGTTTCTTGATGCGGGCGCGCGGACTGCGGCTGACGAGGCAGTGGGAGATGGGGAGGACGATCTGGGAGACGATCTTGAGGTCGCTGTCCACGAACATGTCGAGGGTGTGGGTGACGACGCCTTCGGTGGAGTTCTCGACGGGGACGACGCCGTAGTCGGCGCGGCCCTTGGCGACTTCGGTGAAGACTTCGGCGATGGTTTTCTGGGAGGCGTAGCGGAGGCTGGAACCGAAGCGTTGGAGGGCGGCCTGATGGGTGAAGGTGGCTTCCGGGCCGAGGTAGGCGATGGTCATGGATTTCTCGAGCGCAAGGGCGCTGGACATGATCTCGCGGTAGATGGCGCGGATGGATTCGTTGGTGATGGGGCCGGGGTTGAGTTTGCAGATGCGCTGGAGGACCTGGCGCTCGCGATGGGGGGCGTAGATTTCTTCGCCGGCCTTGCGTTTGATTTCGCCGATGCCGAGGACGTGGCGGGTGCGTTCGTTGAGCAGTTTGATGATCTGCGCGTCGATGCGGTCGATTTCCTGGCGGTGTTCGGAGAGGTTCATCCTATTGACGGGGGTTGGAATGGCCGCAAAGAGCGCAAAGAGACGCAAAAAAGCGGCGGCGGGTGGGGAAGA
>CAZUUP010000937.1:0-1592 GCA_964623105.1 uncultured Akkermansia sp. | reverse complement strand
CGTGAGGCTGCGGGTGTCGGGGGCGTTGAGGTTGAGCCAGCGACCGAAGCCGGAGTGGAAACGGCGGAAGGTTTTGGTGGCGGGGGAATTCTCGAACGTGCGCCACGTCGCGGGCGGGTCGGCCTGGCCGAAGACGGCGACGGTGCCGCCGGCTTCGGCGTAGCGCGTGAGGGCGTCGCGCGCGGCGGGCGGGAGGGTGGCGAGGTCGGAGTCGCGCAGGATCACGGCGTCGAAGCGCGTGTAGGCGAGCCAGTGCTCGGACCAGGCGGCGGGTTCGGTTTCGGCGCGGAGGAGTTTGAGGGGCGGCGGGGTGGCGGTGGGTTTGGGCGTCGAGCTTGCGCCGAAGGTGCCGGGATGGAGAGAGCCGTTGGCGCGGGCGGCGGTTGCGAAGCCGCCACCGGTGGCACTGTTCAGGCGCACGGCGTCGATGCCGTAATTGCGTCCGCTCTGGGTTTTCAGGTTGATCCGGACAGTGGTCACCGCGTTCGTGACGGCGGGCAGGGTCACGGTGAGGGTGTTGCGGCCGTAGCCTTTGGAGGTGGTCGGTGCAGTGACGACGGCGAGTTCCTCGCGTTTGCTGCCGTAGAGAATCAGGTCGGTGATCGCGCCGTATTGCAGGGTCTGGTGAATTTGAATGGAGGTGGGGCCGGTGGCGGCGGGAAAATCCAGTTCGAGCCAGTGCGTGCCGGCGCTTGCCACGGGCATCCAGGCATTTGCGTGAACGGAATTGCCCGGGACGTCGGGGGTGCCGGTGGCCTTTTCGGGGGAATAGGGCGCGGCGGTGGTGGATGTCGAGGCGGCGGGCGGAGTGCCGCGCAGCGCGGCTTCAAGGTCGTCGGTGTTGAGGCTGCGGCTGACGAGGGCGACCGGGGGCGCAGATGCGCCGGAGCTTGCTCCGTAGGACGCGTGGCGGTGGCCGTGGGGGAGATCGATGGTGCCGCGACGGCGCCCGCCGATGTTGACGCCGACTGCGCCGCTGGAGTGGATCGGCAGCGCGGGCTGCCAGAGCGAGAGCGTGATGGTGGAGCGCGGGCCGATGGTGGCGGTGCGGCGGATCGAGGTGATGCTGTCGCCCCAACCGGTTGCGGCGCGCTCGGGGAGGACGAGTTCGACGGTGTGGGTGCGGGTGGCGGACTGGTTCTCGATGGTGAAGCGGTGCTCGAAGTAGCCGTGCGTGGTCTCGTCGGTGCCCGCGGATTGGGGCGAGACGACGATGTCATCGAAGCGCTCGGCGGCAGGGGCACGGGCGCAGAGGAAGGCAAGCACTACGGATGCAAGAGCAACGATCTTTAGCCACGGATGGAACACGGATGGAACACGGATGGGGGATGGCTGGGGAGTGCGGTGACTGGTCACCGCTTTCGTGAGGCGACTGGTCGCCGTCGAACGCACGGAGGCGTGGGCGCGGAAAGGAGCGTTCACGTCTCGCGCCAGCGCAAGCGGGCGCGCGGGTGCGGACGCGCTCGGAACTTCGACGGCGACAAGTCGCCTGCGCAAAAGCGGTGACGAGTCACCGCAGTCCATAATGCGGCGTCGTGGGTTGGCCCACCCCTCACCCTCATTCCCTCTCCCCGTTGAGGGGAGAGGGAGGT
>CAZUUP010000936.1:0-1597 GCA_964623105.1 uncultured Akkermansia sp. | reverse complement strand
TGTGGCGTCGAGGTAGCTTTGGAGGAGGATGGCGGCGGCCATCTGGTCGATTTTCCCTTTGCGGTCTTTGTGGCGGATGTTGGCGGAGTTGAGGGAGCGGTGGGCTTGGGCGGAGGTGAGGCGTTCGTCCCAGGTTTTGATGGGGAGGTTAAGCTCGGGTTGGAGGGCGGCGATGAAGTCGCGGACTTTGGCGGCGGCGGGTCCGTAGGAGCCGTCCATGTTGCGGGGCATGCCGATGAGGATGAGACTGGCGGGTTTTTCGCGGAGGATTTCTTGGAGGCGGCTGACAACGGCGGAGAAGGGTTCGGCGGGGATGAATTCGAGCGGGTGGGCGAGCATGCGGAGTTCGTCGCTGATGGCGACGCCGATGCGGACGGTGCCGTGGTCGAGGGCGAGGATGCGCATGGAACTCAGAATTCTGCGTGGGTTATCGGGTTTGTTTTCACGAACGGGATCAAAGCATGGTGGGGTGGTAATTTGCATTCAATTTCGGGCCGGGGCGTGAAATGGTGCGGGAGTGAAGGGCAGCAGGGATGGGGTGGGCGACGGGTTCGAGATCAGGCATGAAGGTGATTGGAAAAATGATACGGAACGGGGCGGAAGCCGGTTTGCCGCTGGTGGTGGCGTTGAATCCGGCGATCGACGCGGAATGGCGAGTGGATCGAATCCGGTGGGATGAGAAGAATGTCTTGGCGGGGGAATCGCGATGGGCGGGCGGGAAGGGGATCAATGTGGCGCGTTGGTTGCAGCGTCTGGGTGCGGCACCGCGCCTGTTGATCCCGCTGGGTGGCGGTGCGGGGGAGGAGATGGCGCGGGAACTGGCGGAACGCCGGCTGGCGGCGCGGGTGATTGCGTTGCGGGAGAACAGCCGGGTGAATGTGATGGTGACGCAGGAGGCGGGGCCGCAGTTGCGGTTCAATCAACCGGGTCCGCAGTTGTCGCGCGGGGAGTGGGGGGAGGTTTTTGGGGCGGTGCAGGAGGAACTGCGGGGGGCAGGGGTGTTAATTCTTTCGGGGAGTTTACCGCGGCGGGCGCCGGCGGGGGTTTATGGGCGGATGGTGCGGCTGGGGCGAGGGGCGGGGGTGAGGACGTTGCTGGATTGCGACGGGCCGGCGTTGTCGCCGGGGTTGCGGGAGCGTCCGTTTCTGGTGAAGCCGAATGAGTATGAGTTGGGGGAGTGGTGTGGGCGGGAGTTGAGGAGCGAGGAAGCGGTGCTGGCGGCGGCCCGAGAGATGGCGGGGGTGACGGGCGGTTGGGTGCTGGTGTCGCGAGCGGGGGCGGGGGCGCTGTTGGTGAATGTGCGGGAGGGGTTTGTGGCGTGGGCGCGGGCGCCGAAGGTGCCGGTGCGGAACACGGTGGGTGCGGGGGATTCGCTTTTGGCGGCGGTGGCGGTGCAAATCATGCGGGAGGCTCCGCCGGCGGAGTGGTTGCGGTGGGGGGTGGCGACGGCGACGGCGGCGGTGCAGGCGAGGGCGGGGGTGTTGGTGGGATTGGCGAAGGTGCGGGAGTTGGCGGGGCGGGTGCGGGTGGGCGGGGGGTGATTAGTGATCAGGGGTGGGTTTGGTGGAGGGTGGAGAGGAATTCGACGAGGTCGCGA
>CAZUUP010000935.1:0-1605 GCA_964623105.1 uncultured Akkermansia sp. | reverse complement strand
TTGTCGCTTTCGGGGGCGCACCTTCCCTCGGCATTTCTTGAGTGGCATGGCCCATTGCCGCGCCGCCATTCATTCTGTTGCCAATGTCATATCTCAGACATGGACTCACCGTTCGTCATCGCTTCCCCGCGTTGCTTCTAGTTCCCCGTCGTGTCGCCGTCACTGCGCTGCACGCCCCGCATGTTTTCCACAATTCGCAATTCGTCATTCATAATTCGTAGTTGTTCTTTGCTCTGTGCCCTTAGTGCCTCTGTGGTGCAACCCGCCCCTCACCCGCGCTCAACCGGAATCTGAATATACAACTCGAAATACTCATCCCCATGCTGAAACGGACGCCCGATCATGGCTTCAAAAAACGGCTGATCCATCGGCACGTACCCGCTCTTCGGCAGCCACGTGCCGAAAAGCCAATTCATCGCCCGCATCTCCAACTCAACACCGCCGCGAATCTCAATCTCCGCCACCGTCATCGCCGGAAACTCGAAGCGCCCTATTTCACCCGCGGGGATGACATCCGGAACGACCACCCCCAGGTCATACCGACAATCCTTCAGCGCGACGATCTCCGGATCATCCCACATGTAGCCCAGCCACTGCCCGTCGGCGAGCTTTCGCTGCTCCGCCCACGCCACCAGCCGCTTGGCCGCAGCCGCCACTGCACCCGGCCGAAAGGAATCAGCTACGCGAATATACGCCACGCACCGCGCGGGAAGTGGCCGCAGCCGCACGTCAAAGCTTTCTGAATTTTCTCCGACGGGCAGTTGCGTGAGCCGGTGTCCGCTTTCTGTCACCTGCGCGGCCGTCTCCAGTTCCTTGCGTTTTTGCTCCCGGTGCGATTTCAGATTGAACGAACTGGGCGCGACGCCGTAACGCTGCTTGAAGGACCGGGAGAAGTCCGACAGCGATTCAAATCCGCACGCGACGGCCACCGCGGTCAGCGAACGTTGGCGCTGATGCGAAAGCATCCACAGCGCGCGTTCGAGGCGCAGTCGCTTGACGAACTGGTTGAGCGTTTCACCCAACAGAAGACGGAAAATGCGATGAAAGTGAAACGGGGAAATCGCCGCCACCTTCGCGATGACGGATAGTTGGAGCGGCTCCTCCAGGTGTTGTACAATGTAGTCGATCGCGCGGTTGATCCGCTCCACATAGTGGAGCGCGGTGTCACGCGGAATGTCCGGATCAATTCGCAAGATTTGTCAAACGCGGGCCGCGCCCGCCCCTTATGATGGAACACATGATGAAAAAGATGATCATAATCGCCTTGGTGTTTCTCTTCGCCGGCTATGCTATGCAGAGCACGGTCAGCTCGCAAACCGAACCCGAAAGGAAGCCCGCCATGGAACTCGGCGCATTTTCCGTCAGCCTAAACGTCAAGGATATCGCGGCCTCCCGCGCTTTTTATGAAAAGCTCGGCTTCGTCAAGATCATGGGTGAACAGTCCAAGAACTGGCTGATCATGCAAAGCGGCACCACCACCATCGGCCTCTTCCAGGGGGTCCTGGAGCGCAACACGATGACCTTCAATCCCGGTTGGGCCAGTCGCGGCGAACACCCCAAGGAGTTCACCGACGTGCGCGAGGGCGCAAGCGAGGGCTGGAAGCA
>CAZUUP010000934.1:0-1610 GCA_964623105.1 uncultured Akkermansia sp. | reverse complement strand
GGCATAGAGCGGATACCAGTAGGTTTCGCAAAGAGCCTGTCAGGAAATAAGTGTCGCATTTAAGGGGGCTATTTTGGCAGCAGCGAGTAATTCCATTCGCCGTGAAACTCAGCGGATTCGATGCGCAGTTTTGCCATTTCCTCGTCGCTGACCTTGGTTCCTGCCGGATAGCTGGCGGGGTCGAGTTCGGCATGCACCCGCAGGCCTTTGCGATTCCGCGTGGCGGCGATGAGTTGCACGATGACTTCATGGCTGCGCAGCGGCTTGCCGCGCCAGTTCTGGCTGATGAAGGAGAAGAGGCGGTGCTCGATTTTGTTCCACTTGCTTGTGCCGGGCGGCAGATGGCAGACGTCGATCCGCAGGCCGCTGTCCGCGGCAAAGGCTTGCAGTTCCCGTTTCCAGAGCCGGTTGCGCGAGCCGTTGCTGCCGCCGCCATCGGCGGTGATGAGCAGGCGCGTGGCTTTGGGATAGAGCGCGGCGCCCATGCCTGCCCACCAGTGGCGGATGGTGCTCACGGCAAACGCCGCGGTGTCATGATCGGTGCCGACGCTCACCCAGCCGCGATTGTGCGCCAGATCATAGACGCCGTAGGGGTTGGCGCGGCCCAGTTCGGGGATGATGAAGTCATGCACGCGCACGGCTTCGGGCTGGCCTTTGGGATGCCATTCGCGCCCGCTGTTCTTGAAATCGCCCACCAACTCCTTCTTCTTGGTGTCCACGGAGATGACGGGCTGGCCTTCGGCCTGCGCCGCCCGGATGCGCCCGTTGATGTGCTCAAACTGGGCATTGCGATCCGGATGGCGGCCGCCTTCACGCGTTTTGACGTTGGCTTGCAAGCTGTAGCCTTCGCTGGCGAGGAGTTCGGACACGAGCTGGTGACTGGCGCGCAGTCCGCGCGCTTGGAGTTCAGCGGCGAGGTGCCGCACGCTCTTGGAGGTCCAGCGCAACGGGTTCTCTGGGTCGCCGCGGGTGGCGGGCTCCACTAGGGTGCGCAACTCGGCCAGCAGGCGCGGGTCTTTGTCGACGGACTTTTTGCGGCCACCGCCGCGGCGCCGGATGCGCACGAGCGTGGACTGACTTTTACGTGTGCGCCTTTGCCGTAGCTCGCGCTCGCCCACAGCGATGGCTCGGCGCGAGACGCCCGTGCTGTGTTCCACGGCCACCGCGCCGCCATGACCCAAGGCGACCGCCTCGGCGGCTGCCCACAGCCGCCTGAGCCGTTCATCCAAATGTGGGGAGAGTTGTTTGAAACGTCGCTCGATTTGGGTGGTGTCGTGCATGGGCTGTCACTTACACCATGGCCGCGTAAAATGCGACACTTATTTCCTGACAGGCCCAAAGGCGGGCCAGGGCGTCAGCGCCGCGGGTGGAATCACCGCCGCGGCGTGCGGAGAGGACGATGCTCCAATGAGTCTCGGCAAACCGGGCCTGGGTGCGGGCTGTCCCGGCGGCGGGGTTTTCGGTGGGATCGCTCATTGCGGCGGGGAGCCCGCAGTCATGCGGCGGAGGGCGATCGCCGGATTGCGGTGGACTCATTCACCAGCCAACAACTCGGCGGACCGGATGGTCTCGGGGCTGAAACGGCGGAACTCGTCCGGGGTGAAAAGCCG
>CAZUUP010000933.1:0-1611 GCA_964623105.1 uncultured Akkermansia sp. | reverse complement strand
CGCAACGACGCGCTCCCATTGGCAGCGTGATGGAAGAATTTTGTCTCACACCCAGTGTTGGTCGTAGCGATTCGATGGTTATCCAAGGAGAAAAATATCGGACTCATAACGCGTTGAGAACAGCGGTGGGGATTGCAGGAGTTATCAACAACGAAGGTGTCGACACGTTTGATACGAAACAGATGCCATTTCTGACCGCGAACGTTCCTATTAAGGTGTTCACGGAGGTGTTGAAAGAGGACTCTAACCGTGCCGCTAAGGATGCGCTAGTCAAAGCAGGGCGATCCCCGGTAGAGGCGGAAATACATCTCCGCAGAAATGCAACTAACGACATGAAGGGCAAGTTTGTGGTGGTTGGAATAGCGGAGACATATAAGCTTGTTGATGATCTTAATCGGCCAGAGAATGAAGTGTTATTGCTCAGGCTAGTTCAGAACGAAAAACCGCGGATCGTGACGTCGGTGGCGAGTGTCTTTAATCATGAACAAGCGAATTCAATAGACTGGAGCGGCAAACTCAAAGCGAAGATCGAAGTGCCTCAGGCTGGGGATCCAGCGATAACCATCTCGGGATCAGGCGGCTCGACTGCAAAGGTTCAGTTCTCGGACGGAACGCCATTCGCATACGCGTTTGCCCATATTTGTTGGCGGGTGGAAAATGGAAAACCAAAGGTGGTGGAATTGATTACTGACAAGCCGTCATGGCGGAATCGTCCTAACTGCCCGAAAGACTCCTTGATAGATGTGCGAAAGCAGTTGCATAGGTAGCATCAGGGTTCCGGATGTTGCTGTTGTCCATTCCGCAAAGTTGCGAGCCGCACGCTGCATGACGGCGCGGGCGGTGGCTGCCTTTCGCAACGCCCGTGACGGCGGGCCGCGTGCCGAACGGAGCAAAGCCTTCGCGCGCGTCGTGAATGGTGCCCTGCGAGCCGTGCGAGCCTGTTTCCTTTCCGTGGTTGCGGAAAGGGCGCGCAGCGTATTGGCCAGCGCAGCGGGGAAGGAGTCCAGAGGGCTTGCCCGCTGGCGCGGGTCTGGGCCGGCGCGAGGCCCAGCGCGGCGCGAGCCAAAGACCAGCGGGAAAGAAAGCGGCCGGCCCCAGCCACTCGCCGGGGCCAGCCGTGTCCAGGCGGACGGCGGGTCAATCCTCGTCCGGCAGCATCACCGTGATGGCGGGCTGCGGGTCGTCGAGGTCGAGCGGGCCGCATTCGGCGACCAGCTTGATGAGGCGGGGGCGCGCGGTGTTGGAGTTGCGGACGTAGAGCGCGACCGGCAAGCGCCGCACGCCGGGACGGCTGCGCAGGATCGCGTAGCGCAACATCCAGACAATATCCCACAGGCGCCCGGCTTCATCCTGGCCGGGCACCCCGGGCGGGACGATCACGTAGGCGTCGAACACGCCGCGCGTGAGAAACACGGGGAACTTGATGCCCGCCTCGCGCGCGGTGCGGGTGACTTCAACCTGCCCGCCGTCGGCAACTGCCTGCGCGCGGGTGTAGCTGTAGATGACGGGGCCGAACGGGTCGGCGTCGTCGGTGTTGGGTTGGTGTGGTGTGTTCATGGTGTCTCCTTTCAAACGGGCTGAAGGTCGGCGGGGTGCTGCGAGCCATACTTG
>CAZUUP010000932.1:0-1628 GCA_964623105.1 uncultured Akkermansia sp. | reverse complement strand
GTGACGCCCAAACCAACCCCGACTCCCCCACCAACCCCCGCCGCCAGCCCTGCCGCCGCAGTCACCGCCACCAACTTCCCTCCGCCTGCCAACGCGACCACTAACACCGCCACCAACACCGCCACCGCCAACAGCAAACCCGCCGCCGCCACCGACCCCTTCGCCAAATCCCCCGGCATCCCCACCACCACCGTCCCCGACGACTTCGATTTCAAAATCCGCGCCGCCACCGACAGCAACAACGTCCCCTTCCACCTCGAAGCCCTCGTTAAATCCTCCACCAACCTCATCTCCAAGGCCGACCCCCTGCGCCAGGATCTCCGCCAGAAAAAACTCGCCGAATTTCAGGCCCAACTCGACGTCGCCCGCCAGCAACGCCGCGACAAAGAAACCGCCCGCGCCATCAACACCCTCCAGGAACTCCTCAACAGCGACGCCCCCACCGGCTTCAAACGCCCCGCCCTCTACGAACTCGCCCTCGCCCATCACGAAGACGGCCAGCTCCTCCGCGCCCAACAAATCTTCGGCCAATACCTCAAGACCTACCCCGACGACCCCATGACCCCCGAAATCTACCTTCGTCAGGGCATGATCTACCGCCAGCTCGGCACCCACACCCTCGCCATCGGCCGCTTCTACGCCGTCATGAACAGCGCCATCAACCTCAAGCTCGACCGCATCGACTACTACCGCACCCTCGTCCTCCACGCCCAAACCGAAATCGCCGACACCTACTTCAGCCAGGCCAAATACACCGACGCCGCCGACTTCTACCAACGCCTCCTCAAACTCCCCGGCACCGAACTCAACCGCCCCCAAATCCAGTTCAAACTCGTCCGCAGCCTCGCCCTCCTCGACCGCCACCGCGAAGCCATCGGCCAGGGCGACGCCCTCATCCGCCGCTACCCCACCGCCCCCGAAGTCCCCGAGACCCACTACCAGGTCGCCATGTCCCACAAAGCCCTCAACCAGCCCACCGAAGCCCTCAACCAGGTCCTCACCCTCCTCCAATCCCAGCAAGCCGCCGCCTCCAAAGACCCCGCCAACTGGGCCTACTGGCAACAACGCACCGGCAACGAAATCGCCAACCACTTCTACAAGGAAAACGACGACCTCAACGCCCTCACCATCTACCTCAACCTCGCCAAAATGTCCCCCGCACCCGCGTGGCAACTCCCTGCCCTCTACCAGGCCGGTCTCGTTTACGAACGCCTCCGCCAGCCCGCCAAAGCCACCGAAACCTACCACCGCATCACCCAGCGCGCCCCCGACGTTGACCCCAAAGCCAGCCCCGCCCTTGCCTCCGTCCTCGACATGGCCCGCTGGCGCAAAGACCACCTCGCCTGGCAAGACCAGGCCGATCGCCGCACCGCCGCCCTCCGCACCCTCCCACCCGAATTCCGCACCGCCACCCTCGACGCCACCATCAACCCCGCCCTTCCCGCCGACACTCTCGCCCCCGTCCCAACCCCCGTCCCGACCACCCTGACACCCACCACCGCCACTCCCGCCATCCCCACCCCCACCTTCTCCCCCATCGGTTCCGCCCCCCCCGTTCCGATCAAACCCACACCCCGATGTTTCATCAGGTTGAGGGTTTGTGGATTGCTGAGAGTGTTTCTTTCGCT
>CAZUUP010000931.1:0-1634 GCA_964623105.1 uncultured Akkermansia sp. | reverse complement strand
GTGGAGAATTTTTTGGCGATGTCCACGGCTTCGTTGATGATGAAGACGGGGGGGATGTCGTCGCGGTGGAGCATTTCGTAAACGGCGAGGCGGATGATGTTGCGATCAACGACGGCCATGCGCTTGAGGTCCCAGTTCTTGGCGTGGGCGACGATGTAGTCGTCGATGGCGTCGCGGTGTTGGAGGGTGCCGCGGATCAACGGGTCGGCGAACAGGCGGGTGGCGGCGTCCTCGGCGGTGGGGGGCGGGGGAGCGGCGACGGGCTCGTTCCAGCGGGCCGGAGCCTTTTCTTCAGCAATGGACTCGGCCCGCTGCGAATTCCAGAATGAGTCGAGGGACTCTTCGAGGTTTTCGGGCGGGTTCAGGTCATGCTGAAACAAAAATTGTACCGCGCGTTCTCGCGCATCCCGTCTTGTTCCCATGAGCCCAAAATGAATTAGAATCAAGGCTGGCGGAAGCAAAATCCATTTGCGGCGCGGAAAACCAGGGCGAATGAGAGCAGGTGGAGCGGGCGAGTGGAAGGGATGGGCGCGTCCCCGGCGGGTCGATCGCCCGGGAATTCAGCGGTGCGGCGTGGTGGGCAGAGACAAGCTTGGCTGGTTGGAGGGTAGTGGTTGGAGTGGCCGGGGGATTGGGGGCGGGTTGGTTGACTTCGGGGAGACGATTGCTGTCCGGACTTGCTTTGGGCGTGAATGTTGGGCTCCGGTCAGAGGCGCGGTTTTGCAGTCGGGTTGCGGGGTCAGGGGTTCTGGCGGCGGGCGATGATGAGGTCGCGGATTTGGTGGGGGTCGGGGACGCCGGGGATGAAGTTGGTGGCGTCAGCGGAGGCGGCGGTGGAAATGGTGAGGTCGCCGATGCCGAAGACGCGGTTGAGGAAGGTCTGGTCGATGTCCACGGAACGGATGTCGCGGATGAAGAGTTCGCGTTCGCATTTGGAGAGGATGCCCTGTTCGAGGGTGACGCGCTCGGGGTAGATGCGGAGGACGGTGGCGCTGCGTTTGATCCACGCGATGATCCAGGGGATGATGAGCCAGGCAAAGAGGACGTACCAGAAGTAGCGCCACCAGGAGGGGCGAACTTCGATGAGGAGAGTGTCGGCAGTGGCGGAGGGCGGGGCGGTAGCGGCGGACTTTTCGGTGATGGGGAATCCGCAACCGGGGCAGGCTTGGGCGGAGGTGGAGACGTCGCGTCCGCATTCGGGGCATTTGATGAGGGGCATGGGCGGGGGATTGGCGTGACGATGCTGGGCGGTCAGGACATGACTTCGGCGAGTTTGACGAGGCGGCCGCGTTCGGCCATGGACTTGACGCCGGCGTGGAGGACGGCGGTTACTTCAAGGATTTCCTGGTGCGGGACGGGTTCGATGCGGGTTTTGACCATGTTGAGGAAGACTTGGGCCATGCGGAAGATCTGGTAGTGGTGGCCGAACCAGTAGTTGCCATCGATGGCGGGGGTCCAGGAGTGGGTCTTTTTGGTGAAGTGGGCGGAGGTGTGACAGTAGGTGGGCGTGACGTCGGGGCGACCGTACCAGACTTCGGCGGGCATGCGGTCGTTGTAGGTGAGCAGGGTGTGGCAGGTGGCTTCGCGGGCGTACATGCTGACGGCGTCCACGCCGGCGCCGCAGAGGGTGATTG
>CAZUUP010000930.1:0-1635 GCA_964623105.1 uncultured Akkermansia sp. | reverse complement strand
GGGGGGGGGGGGGGGGGGGGGGGGTTGGCGGGGTTGGCGGGGGGGCCCGGGGGGGGGGGCGGGTTTGCAGCCTGCCGCGGTCGCGACGAGGCACACGGCGAGGGTGGCAAGCAGGCCGATACGACAATTCCGGTCGGCGGCGGGGACGCAACGGGGGAAAGGTTTTGTGGCCGGGAAATTAATGCGGCGCAATGTGCCAGTGGTGGTGGGGTGGCTCAAATTAAATATCGGCACGTGGACGTTGCGGGGTGCGCAAAATGTTTGTTCGAAAGGCTAAGTGGGCGATTGCTGCGGCACGATCTCGAGTCACTTTTTGTCGGTGGTGAGGAGGTTTGTTCGCAGGGATTCGGGAATGGCAATTCGCTTGATCCAGGCGGTGGCGGCCGCGCTATCGAGCTTGAGCCACCGCTGCACCATATCCTCAATAATAGAATGATTTTCTGGGTCGGCTGCGATTTCTTCGGCCCATGGTGCGGCGACGGCTGGATCGGATCCCGAAGCTTGGAGCACGAAGGCTCGGATTCCGATATTCCGCAGTTTGCCGGAGGGTTGTTCCTTCAGCCATTTGGCCACTGTTGTCGGGTCATTCATGGCCCAGAATTGAACGGCACCATCCAACGAACGATCCTGGGCTGCTCCTGCGGCCAAGGTCATCACCCATGTCGTGGCTGCCCGCGGGTCGAGCAAGGCCCATTGCGTCACCATGTTGATTGCGGCTTGCGCTTGGGCTTCGCCCGGCGGCATGGCGGCGATGAAATTGGCGGCCGATTGCGGCGTTTGGTACCTGACACTCGCCACGATGTTCTTGAAGAGGCGGTCTTTGGTGGCCCCGGGTTTATGCTGATGCGCCCAGGCGATGGCTCCCGCCGGATCCGTGATGGCCCAATGGCGAACGATCTCTCCCAGCAGGTGTGCTTGCTGCCCTTCCTTCGCCAGAGTTACTGCAAGCGCGGCAGCGCTTTGGGGATCACTTTCCCCCCGATCGGTGATGAACCGCCCCAACACCGCCTCCCGATGTTCCCCCTCGGGGAGCCGCAAAACCCAATTGAGGGCCGTGTCAAAATCGTGCCGTGCCCACGCCGCCAGAATTCGCGAGAGAATTCCGATCTGCCTTTGTCCGGCGGGCAGCCGTTGCGCGAGTTCCGCCGCCAGCAACGGGTCGATATCGCCCAAGGTCCAAACGAGACGGTCCACGGCATTGAACTGCCCCTCCCCCGGCGGCAGTGACTGAATCCATGCCACAGCCTTGGGGGCATCGACGCGCACCCATTCGTTGGCAATATCAGCGATCAAGGCGATGCGCGCGGATTCGTCGGGCAGGCGTTCGACGAACCCCACGGCGGCCTGCGGGTTGACGCGGGCCAAATTGGCCAGTGCGCTCCCGGCGACCTCCGTCCGCATGCGGCTGGGCGGCAGTTTGTGCAACCAGTCCAGTGCGGCGTTGGTGTCGATTTCGCACCAGACGGGGATCAAGCCTTTGGTGAATCCATCGCGTGTCGATCCTGGTACCAAGGTCAGGGCGAAAGCCGCTGCCGCCTGGGGATTCTTCTGGCCTCCGGCGGCCCCCGGTATCTGCACCCCCGCCCGTTTCAGAGGTCCTTCGAACAATGGTTGTGTCTACGCTAGAACCTCTGA
>CAZUUP010000929.1:0-1647 GCA_964623105.1 uncultured Akkermansia sp. | reverse complement strand
GGTAAGGTAGGGCGAGCCACGCGGGGAGCGTGGGGTGCAGAGCAGAGGGAGTCGAGAGATGCTGAGGCGACGGTGTTCGATCGGGTCGGTAGTTGGCGCGTTGCTGGTGGCGCTGCTGCCCGGGTGGGCGTGGGGAGTGATCGCGTTACGGCCGGACCTAGAGATTGAGGGGTTCGTGCAGGCGCAGAACATCCTGCGGGAGCCGATGTTTCGAGGGGCGAAATTCATCTTGCAGCGCAACACCGCGCAAGTCGAAGCGAAGTATCACTTTTTGCAGGAAGGCCAAGCCTTTGGCGCCCTGGATACCGGCCTGATCGAAGACGCCTCCCTCACGGCGATTGGGCGGGGGGTGTATGACTCGCTCTACGATATTGGGGACGCGTACCGCGACAAATTCACCGTGCAAGAGCGCGAGAAGCGGAAATTTGAATACAAACTCAGAGAAATCTACGCCGATGTGGCGATTCCCCCCTTCTCGTTACGCCTGGGGCGCCAACAAGTGGTGTGGGGCGAGACGGATAACTTCCGCGCCCTCGACGTGATCAACCCCTTGGACTTGCGGTGGCATTGGAGTCGGGAGTCGTGGGAAGACATTCGGATTCCGTTATGGATGGCGCGGGCCATTTATGACATCGGCAAGATTGGCCCCCTGGAAGAGTCGTTTGTGGAAGGGATCTGGATTCCGTGGGACTTTCAGCGGGGGAAGACCGCGACCGATCCCCGCCGGCCGTGGGCGTTCATCGGCCACGGGCTCCGCGCGCGAGCGAACTCCGTCGTCAGTAATGGGGAAGTGTTGGAGCTGCGGACGACGGTGATTGACCGCAAACCGGACCGCGCCCTGGAGAGTAGCCAAGGGGGGATGCGGTTCAAGGGGATTTGGCGGGGGATTGATTTCAGTCTGAATTATTTTTTCACGTTTGGCGACACGGGGTTGAAGGTGCGGCGGGACTTGGCGGCGCAGCAGTCCTGTCCGGTCGGGACGGCTTGTTCGGTGGTGAATACGGTCAATCCGCGCGCGCATGTGGTGGGGTTTGCGGCGAACTACTCCGAGGAGAAGTACACCCAAGCCGTGTTTCGGATCGAGACGGCGTTGACGACGGGAGTGGCGGTGCGGCTCAAGAGTGGGATTCCGCGCCGGTTTGATCCGGATAACAACAGTTATGACACGGCGCGGCGGACGGTGGTGATGTTAGCCTTTGATCGACCGACGTGGATTCGACCGTTGAACAAGATCCGCACCTTTTTCATTTCCGGGCAGTTCTTCTGGCGGCATTATCTGAACTACAACCGCTTCTTTCGCGGGGCGTCGTCGGTGCATCATGCCCTGCTCAATGACCAGGTGGTGCCGGGGCGGTATGTGAGTGCGCTGACCGACAAGCTCAATCAGGATGAGTTCGTGATGACGCTGTCGGCGTCGACGAGTTATGGGCCGGGGGGGTTATGGCAGCCGTTGGTGGTGGCGGCGTTTGATCCGGTGTCGACGGGGGCGTACAACCGGATTTCGGTGGACTATCTGTTCTCCAACCATCTGGTCTTACGGCTCACCCAGGATTTTTACTGGCGTATTGGCTCGCATGATCCCGGCCCCTGGTCCATTGGCGATCGCTTTGGTCGCCCGGGCGATAGTCGCCACGAAACCATCCTCAG
>CAZUUP010000928.1:0-1656 GCA_964623105.1 uncultured Akkermansia sp. | reverse complement strand
GCCGCCTGCAACGCGAGGTCGATTACCTGCGCCGCCAGCGTGAGATCTTAAAAAAAGCCATGAGCATACTCTCCGGGGAGCCGCAGAGCGGTATGCGTTGATTGACTCCATGCGGCATTCCTTTCCCATCAGTGAACTTTGCAAGGCGCTGGGCGTCTCGCGCAGCGGCTATCACGCCGCGACCGCACGCGTCCCGGGCTTCCGCAAAGAGGCCAACGCACAACTCCTCGCCCGCATGAACTCCATCCACGCCGACCGCCACACCCGCTGCTACGGAAGCCCCAGGATGACCCGCGAACTCCAGGGCCTCGGCTTTGCCTGTTCGGAAAATCGCGTCGCCCGCCTGAATGCGCTCGGGCGGCCTGCGGGCCAGACCCAGAAAGCCCTTCCGCCCAAAGACCACACGCCCCGATCACGCCGCCCATCCCTCGCCCAACCTGCTCGCCAAGGCCCAGGCACCCACCGCACCCGGCACCCACCTCGTCAGCGACATTTGCCAGCGCCCTCCGGCGCTGCCCTGCGGGCTGCCTGCGGCAGGCTATCTCGCTCCGCTCGGTTCCTACATTCCCACCCGCGAAGGCTGGCTCTACCTTGCCGTGGTCCTCGATCTCTTCAGCCGCTCCATCCTCGGCTGGAAGCTCTCCGACTCCCTCCACACCGGGGTCGTCACCGGCTCCGTGCCCTTGACACCGACATCGTCGCCCCCGACGCCCTCTTCCACTCCGATCGCGGTTGCCAATACTCCGCCGCCTCCACCCGCGCGCTCCTCGCCCGCCACGGCCTGCGCCAAAGCATGAGCGCCGCCGGCTACTGCTACGACAACGCATTTGCCGAAAGCGCCTTCGCCTCCCTCAAAAGCGAACTGCTCGAGGACGGCGCGCCCTTCCCTACCAAAGCCGCCGCCACCACCGCCGTCTTCGACTGCCTCCAAACCTTCTACAACCGCAAACGCCGCCACAGTTCCCTCGGCTACCAATCCCCTCAAGCCTTCCTCGACTCGTACTTTCAAAACCAAAAACCCACGCTAAACTAACCAGACAAATCGCTGCGCTCGCCGCGTCCACTTTTTCGGGGGAAGACCAGTCTGTCTCTTGTTCTGCTTGTTCCCAAGAGGACGGGTTCGAAATTTTATTGGTTGCCGCCCCAAGTTGCACATGCATCCCCGCAGGATGGGCATCGCCGCCGCCATACCCTTCCCAAAAAATTAACCGGGCCGGTTCGCGACCACGTAGTCGTGCAGTGAATTCACCGACGCAAGCGCCTGTTTCGCGGCCTCGGAGTTTGGGACCTTCACGCCGAAACGCTTTTCGAGGCCGACGACGAGTTCGAGGGCGTCGATCGAGTCGAGGCCGAGGCCGTCGGGGCCGAAGAGGGGCATGTCGTCGCGGATCTCCTCCTTGGTCACCTTCAGCATCAGGCTCTCGACCATCATCGTCTTTATGGAGTCGCGCAGGGCTTCGTCGGACATGGGGAATTGCGGATTGGTGGTGGATTGCGGATGGTTGTTGGCGGTGCGCGCCGCAATCCGCAATCCGAAATCCACCATCCGCAATTTGAAACTCCGACTCGACCAGCTTCTCGTTGCCCTCGGTTTGATTGAAAGCCGCGAGAAGGCGCGGCGCGCCATCATGGCCGGGCAGGTGCGGGTGGGCGGGC
>CAZUUP010000927.1:0-1657 GCA_964623105.1 uncultured Akkermansia sp. | reverse complement strand
GCCGGTGAGGAGCACGTTGCGGTTGCGGGTGACGAGATGAACGCCATGCCGGACCTCGCGGATGAGCACACCGGAAAGCGTGGGCTGCATGACTTGGAAAAACTCGACGCCATCGGCCTCGGGATGGGCGCCGACGATTTCCAACTGGTCGATCACGGGCATGCGTTCGCGATCAAACCCGCCGCTCTTGAAGGAGGCCGGATCAGCACTGCCCGTGTGGGTGCCAATAAAGCGGAATGCCGGCCCGGCTCCCGCCATCGTGACGCGTCCGGCGCCGCCGTGACCGTGCAACGCCGTCGGCGCGTTTTCCCCAAGCCGGATTTCAATGGTGCGGGTCAGTCGGTAGTTGCCGCGCGGAAACTCGAGGCGTCCGGCTCGTGTCTGGTCCACCGCCCGCTGGATGGCATCCGTATCGTCGGTAGTGCCGTCGCCGATGGCGCCGTAGAGACGCACATTGGCCCCTTCGGACGCATTACCAGCGGGGGCCGCCGGCAGGGGCCGGACGGCGGGCGGAGCGGCGCGCAACCAGGCGGCGGCGGCGAGGAGGAAGCAAAGCGAGAGGAGGAGGTGGAAGACCCAGTGCTCTTTCATGGTGCGGCTGTGTCTGCCGAAAGCCGCCCGGGCGGGCAAGGGCTTTCTGCCTTGGCGGCGCGAAGAGGTGCGCAGGCGGGCGGAATCCCAGTTGCCCGTGCGGGCCCCGTTTGCGCCGGCCGGGGCTTGGTTTTCCCGTCCAGGGTGTTACGGTCCCTCCCACCACTTATGAAAAACACGTTTTCGCTTCCCCTGCTGCTGGCGCTGGCCTGCGCAACCGCGCTGCCGGTTTCCGCGGCAATCATTTCCACGTTCGCCGGTACCGGCGTGAAAGGCTTTTCCGGCGACGGGGGACCCGCCACACAAGCGCAATTGAACAACCCCTTTGGCGTGGTGCGCGGTCCGGACGGCGCGATCTGGTTTTGCGAGTACGACGGGCAGGTGGTGCGCAAGGTCACGGCGGACGGAAAAATCCATACGATCGCGGGCAGCGGCAAGAAGGGCTACACGGGCGACGGTGGACCGGCGCTGGCGGCGGCGTTCAATCTGCCGCACGAGATCCGGTTCGATGCTCGCGGGGATTTGTACATCATCGACATGGGGAACCACGCGGTGCGCAAGGTGGACTTGAAGAGTGGCGTGATCAGCACGTTCGCGGGCACAGGTAAAGTGGGCTACAGCGGCGACGGCGGACCGGCGGCAGCGGCGCAACTCAAGCAACCGCACAGCATCCAGTTCGATTCTGCGGGCAATCTGTTCATCTGCGACATCGGCAACCACGTCATTCGGAAGGTGGACATGAAGACGGGGGTGATCAGCACGTTCGCGGGCACAGGCAAGGCGGGCCCGACGCCCGATGGTTCGCCCATTTCGGGCACGCCGCTGAACGGCCCGCGGTCCATCGATTTCGATGCCAACGGCGACCTGTGGCTGGCGTCGCGCGAGGGAAACCAGGTTTTCCACTTCGACCTGAAGGCGGGAAAAATCCGGCATGTCGCCGGGACGGGAAAGAAG
Organism: uncultured Akkermansia sp.; assembly: GCA_964623105.1. GTDB lineage: Bacteria > Verrucomicrobiota > Verrucomicrobiia > Limisphaerales > BJHT01 > BJHT01. Next base: position 112 of record CAZUUP010000927.1, on the reverse strand, counting down.
GGTTTCACCGGACACGGCGGACCCGCGAAGGAAGCGACGCTGTCGGGCCCCAAGGGAATCCCGCGGGCGCCCAACGGCAACGTGTATCTGGCGGACACGGAGAGTCACAGCC
>CAZUUP010000926.1:0-1658 GCA_964623105.1 uncultured Akkermansia sp. | reverse complement strand
CGCTGGCGATGTTGCTGTATGCGGAGGACTACGAGCAGTACTTTCCGGATTTGTATAGTTATGGCGTGCTGACACCGTCGCCGGCCTTCAGCGTGGTTCCGGGGGGGCGGTGGTGGTTCCAGACGTTGACGAATGCGCGGTATTTGCCGGCGCTGACGGTGTCAAACAATGTGTGGCGTTGTCCGGATGTGAAGGCGGGGGATATCAGTACGTTTGCCGGGGTTCCGTGGGAGGGGTATGGGCCGCAGGAGGGGAACATCATTCGTTATGCGACCAACGTTGCGGGGACGAGGCTGCACAGCCGGCGGTTGACGGATATCAACCGGGCGGCGCAGATCTGGTTGATTGGGGATGTGGGGGTGCCGAAGAACGTGGCCAACGTGCCGCATGGAGGGTACCGGACGGAAATCGTGACGTTTGCGGTGGATCAAGCGGGTAATTTTCCGGTGGCGGGACCGAAGCAACCGGCTTGTCGACATTTGTTGAAGGCCAATGTCAGCTTTGTGGACGGGCACGTGGAGTCGATGAGTTACAGCGACCTGACGAACAACAAGGGGAACATTTTCGGAACGGCGTGGGGGACGCCGGCGGGGTTGTAAGGGCGAAATTGGCGGGAAGTGCGGCGGAGGAGCGGTGATCCAAACAAGTTTTTTGGAGGGTGCTCTCGGGCAGATCGCTAATGGGGGAATTGCCGCAAAGAACGCAAAAAGACGCAAAGGGAAGGGGGGCTATTCTGCCGGGGAAGACGGGTGGGGCGTGGGTCGGTCGGCGAACGGAATTCGATTTTGCGGCGTGGCGGCGGGTCAGAGGTAGGGACGGGGGAGGGTTTTCCAGCTTTTGACGACGCCGTTGACGAAGATGACTTCGGCGAAGACGTAGTCGCGGGGAACGGAGGTGCGGTCGAGGAAGGGGACTTGGATGTAGCGTCCGCCCTGGCGAAGGGTGCGGTAGTTCCAGAAGGTTTGGTCGTCCCACCAGGTGCCGCGGTAGATCCAGGTGGTGGTGGGTTGGCTGTCGATCTCGCCACGGAGGATGTCCCAGGCGGGGCCCCAGGCGATATAGACGGCGTCTTCGTTCATGCCGGATTTGATTTCGCCTTTGTCCACGAGTTGCTGGAATTCGGGGGAGAGGCCGGCGTAACCGGGGGCGCGCTGGGTGCGGCGGGATTCGATGGTATTGGACTGGCAGGCGGTGAGGAGCAGCAGGAGGGGGAGCAACAGGAGGAGGCAGGCGGGACGGGTTGTGTTGGCGGGGGCGGCGTTCATTTTAGTTAGGGCACTATTCCCGACAAAGCATTTGAAGTAAAGGGGGGCGCTGCTAATCTGAGGCTCACTTATGGCTGACAACACAACTGGACCGGGGATGACGTGGCTGGCGTATGCGCTGTTGACGGTGTTTTCGTGGGGTGTTTACGGGGTGTTTTTGCACACGGGGACGATGGCGATGGGTGATCCGGCGAACGGTCGGATCAAGGCGTTTCTGTTCGTGGGGGTGGCGTATTTTCTGACGGCGGTGTTGCTGCCGCTGGCGATCTTGGCGGCGCGGGGTGCGCCGTGGGATTTCCCGCCGACGGGGCTGTGGTGGTCGCTCATTGCGGCGCCTGTGGGGGCGGTCGGGGCATTCGGGGCGGTCGCCGCCGAGCCCGCGTCGGGAGCGAG
>CAZUUP010000925.1:0-1663 GCA_964623105.1 uncultured Akkermansia sp. | reverse complement strand
CTCCGGTTCGGGGGTTCAAAGCGCGAACCTTGGTTGGGCGAAATCTCTCCCCATTCGTGCCTCACGGGGCGAGGGAGATGGACACGCCCCGTGTCATCATGGTCCCCAGCCGAACCTTCGCCACCGCTGAGCGTGTCATACGAAGCCACCATCCGTTCGAGCAACCGGACCAAGCCGCCGTCCTTGAACCGCCGCCGCAACAACCCGCCGAGCACCGCGTGATCGACCGAGTCAAAATACCGCCGGATGTCGAGCTTGAGAAACCAGCCATGCGCCCGCGTGCAGGCCGCCGCGTGCGCCACCGCGCCGCGATTGCCCCTGCCCGTCCGGCACGCGTAACTGTGCGCCACCGCCCCATGCTCGAAACCAGGCCCCGCCACATTCATCAACGCATGATGCACCACCCGGTCACGAAACGCGGCCGCATGAATCACCCGCAGCTTCGGGTCGCGGACGATGAACCGGTGAAACCCGCCCGGCTGCCACGTTTCCGTGCCCAGCTCGCGTACGAGCGCTCCCAGCTCCGCGTCGAGATTCGCCGCAAACGCCGCCACCCCCGGCGACCGCCGCCGGCCCGCGGCCGCCTTGTGATACGCCAGCGCGACGTTGTCCCGCGTCGCGATGCGCGGCAGCAGATTGCCGAAGCGTTTCATGCCGTCGCCACCGTGACCGCCGCGCCCGCCATCAGCCGCTCGCACAGCGCCAGCAAGTCCACGGCATAACGCCCGAGCCGTGATTCGCCAAAACCCTCCACCTGTTCCAGCCCCGCGCGCGTCTGGATGCGCTCGCGCGCGATCTTGGCGAGCTGCTCGTTCGTCGCCACCCGGTAAATCGGCACCGCCTCCGCGATCGCCGCCTCCTTCCGCCAGGTCCGCAAGGCCGAGAAAATCTGGAACGTCGCCGGGTCCAGCACCTCGCGGTAATCGATCTTCTCCGTCCGGCCCGCCACCGGCCCGCCGCCCACCGTCTCCCCATCCGCCAGCCACTGCACGCACACGGCCCAGCCCGGCGCCTGACCCGCCCCGCCGCTGAACTCCCGCGCCACCTCCACGACGCGGTGCCCCGCCAGAAACTGATTCAACTCTGCCTCGCCCGCCGCGCTGTCCTGCGCCGGCACCCAGATGAATTTCATGCGCATAGCTGTTTACTGGTTAATCGTTGCCAGAAATTTGTGCCGGGCAGGCGACACGACCAGCGCTCCGGCTCGCTCGCCCCGGGCGGCACGAACGGGGAGTGCTGGTAGGGCGCGCCTGTCCCCAGCGCGCCGCCGCATCGTGCGCACACCCCACCGGCACGGCGTGAACATCGCGCCCGACCAACCCGCGTCTCCGTCTCCCTCGCCCCGTGAGGCACGAACGGGGAGAGGGCCGGGGAGAGGGGTGCCCCACCTGAGCGCACAGTCTCGCCGTCGCCGAGCGCCTCCTCTCCCCAACCCCCTCCTCCGTTCCGAACGGAGGAGAGGGAGCCGGAAACCCCGTCCGGAATAAACGCACTTTCCCACTGATTGATGGCTGTGTCATCGAGTCTGTTTTTGTTCCAAAAAATTCGACCGCTGCGCGGGCTGTTCGCTTTCCCCGACCGCTCCGCGCCGCCCGGCGTCTCCGGGCTTCGTCCCTCAGCCCTCCGCCTCCGGGCGTCGCTCCGCTCCCGGTCGCTCCGCTCC
>CAZUUP010000924.1:0-1664 GCA_964623105.1 uncultured Akkermansia sp. | reverse complement strand
ATCGGCGACGAAGGTGAGGCCGGGTTGAAGGTTGTTGGCGGCGACGATGATCTTCCGTTTGCTGTCCTCGAACTGGTCGATTTCGTTGAGGAGGTCCGCGCGACGGTTGACGGCCAGTTCGTAGCTGCTCTTTTCATTGAGATTGAGCGGGAGGAGTCCGGCCTTGATCAGTTCCTGCAGCGCGGTGTCGTCAAGGAAGATCGCGGTCCCGAGGGGCAGGGCGAGGAGCGTTTTGAACTGGTCCAACTCGGCTTTGTAAAACTGGGCGGCATTGATGTAGGCGCTTTTGGCGCGCAGTTCGTCCTGTCGGGCCTGGTCGGCCTGAAAGGCGGGCAGACGGTCCTTGGCGAGGGCCTCGGCACGCTCGCGGGCTTTGACCAGATTGAGGTAGTTGGCGTAGCCGTTGCGCACGATATCCTTGCGCTGGAGCAGGCGGTAGTAGCTCGTAGCAACCTCCACGGCAAAGCTCTTCTGATAGAGGCTGAAGCTGCGGATGGCGTAGATGACGTCGCGGTCGGCCTGTCTGAGGTTTTCGGCGACCACGGCGACGCCGGCGCCGCGGAGCAGCGGTTGGGAAAACTTGAGCGACAGGGCGGTGAGGATCGAGCGCTGGGGACTGTCGGTCAGGCTGAAGTATCGCAGCATGTCGCTGACGATGCTGGCGCTGATGGTTCCGCCATTCTTGAGCAACTGAGACAAGGACAACTGGGCGTCAGCGTTCCCGGTCACGGATTTGTCGGCGGCCCGGTCAAGCGAGGTGTTGAAGAGCGCGACGGGCAGCTTGGCGAATTCACGCCGTTCCGTTGTGAGCGTGAGGGCGGAAAGGTACAGCGCTTCCTTGCGCAGTTGATACTGGCGGTTGTTGGCGACGGCCAGGCGCAGGGCGTCGTCCAGCGTGAGAATCTGCTCTCCGGTCCGGGCGCGGTCGGCGATGATTTCCTGGGCGGGAATCTCGCCGGGATCGCGGGCGGAGTAGGTGGTGTCGATCGTGAAGTTGTTGGTGTGGCCAAGGATCGCCAGTTCCTTGGCCGTCAGAATGCTGTAAACGCTGGTGTCCGCCGCGCGCCGGTACCAGGCGGTCGAACACCCCGCCAGCAGAATCGCCCCGAATCCAAGCACGGCCAGTCGCAACCAGCGCAGCCGGGGCGGTCCGGGCAAACGTTCCCCGCCGGTTCCCGGAAGTGATCGGTGTGCCCGAATCTGGGGCGCTGCCGGGGGGCGGATCATCAGCTCTGCATCGCCCCCATGACCGGGCATGGCAGATGTATCGGGTGCCTGAAACAAGCGCGATTCTGACGCGGGGGAACAAAGGGGATTCCGGGGAGCAGTCAAGGAGCCCAAGGGGGAAGACACGCCAGCGGCGGACAACCCTGACCGCAAGCTGGCTGGCTGTGCCCGACGGGAAACGGGCCGCGACATCACGCGAACACTTCCTTCACCGCTTTGCCCTTGCCATCCTCCGTCGCGTAAAATGGACGCCCCTCGATGTCAAAGGCGGTTTTCGGATTCAGCCCCATGGCGGTGAAAATGGTCGCGTGCAGGTCCATGACGGGCACGGGATTTTTAACGGCAAGCAGCTGGCGTTCCTCCGCGGTGGCGCCGTAAACAAAGCCCCGTTTCATCCCTCCGCCAAACATCACCACGCTCGTGCCGCCGGTGAAGTG
>CAZUUP010000923.1:0-1669 GCA_964623105.1 uncultured Akkermansia sp. | reverse complement strand
TGCGGCGTCTCGTGCAACAGCGCCTGCCAGCCGCGGGCGTGTCCGGCGGCGATGTTCTCGGCGCGGTCGTCCAGATAGAGCAGGTCCGCGCCGCGGTGGCCGGTGAATTCCTCGACCACTTCGTAGAGGCGCGCATCGGGCTTCATCGACTTGTGCTCGTAGGAGAGGACGTGGCGCGTGAAGGTGCGGAAGAACGGGTAGCGCCCGTGGATGTGGCGCACGGCCAGTTCATTGGTGTTCGAAAAAATGTACGTCGGGAATCCCTGCTCCCGCAAACGCGCGTGGAGGTCGATCATCGCGTCGATCGGCGCGAAGATGTCGGAGAAACAATCACAGAACTCGGCAAAATCACCTTGGTAGCCGGTCGCCTCGCGGACGGCGGCGAAGAATTCCGTCGCGGTGAGCAGGCCGGTCTCGAACTGGTACAGCAACGGGGACTGGTCGATGAGCCGCCGCAATTCCGCCTCGGACAGGCGGCATCTGGCATGCAGGCGGCGGACGGTGATGCCGTAGTCGAAATCGACGAGGACTTTGCCGAGATCGAAGACGATGGCGCGAGGTGGCTTCATGTTGGGTTCTGAGTTCACTGCATCTCGCGCCTGCCCTCGAGGGCGCGGCTGAGGGTGAGGTCGTCGGCGTATTCGAGCCCGCTCCCGGCGGGGAGACCGTGGGCGATGCGGGTGACCTTGATGCCTGCCGTGGTGAGACGGCGCGCGAGGTAATAGCTGGTGGCGTCGCCCTCGACGTCCGTGCCGAGAGCGAGGATGACTTCCTGGATCGGCTCGGTCTTCAAGCGGCGTTCAAGTTCGGCAATGCGCAGGTCCTCGGGGCCAACGCCGTTTAGCGGGGAAATCTTGCCGCCGAGCACATGATAGCGACCGCGAAAGGTGCCGGATTTTTCCAGGCTCAGGATGTCCGTAGCGCGCTCGACGATGCCCACGAGCGAGGCGTCGCGCCGCGGATCGGCGCAGATGGCGCAGGGCTGTTCCTCGGTGAGTCCGCCGCAGTTCTGGCAGGACTGGATGCGTTCGCGTGCGGCGACGAGCGCCTCGGCGAGCTGTTTCACAAAGCCCGCGTCGGTCTGGACGATGTGCAATGCCAGCCGCTCGGCCGAACGCGGGCCGATGCCGGGGAGCTTGCTCAGGGCGGAAATGAGCGTGGTGACGAGCGGAGGGAGGGAGGGCATTTTTAAGGTGAAGGTCAGTTGCAGGTCATGCGGGGACCGAGGGAGTGGATTGGGCAGGTTCTTTCTTCCCGCGTCCGGATTTCCACAGGTAGTAAATTGCAATGCCGTCCATCACGAGGAAAACCACGACCACCAACAGAGTCTTGGTTACTTGGTGTTCGGCGAGTAGCCGCCACTCCTGATCCCATGCCGCTTGCGATTCAGGTGTCTGGGCTTGCCCAAATTCTATCGATGCCTTCTGTCGTTCAGCAAATCGGCATGGATCGAGGTGGCTGTTGAACCGCAGGGTCACCAGCCAGCCGACCTGAAAAATCACAACCAGAAGGAGGCACGCTCTTTCGAACCATTTCAGCATGGCGGTGGGCAAGAACTCTGGAAATTCGTTTCGCCCTGCTTCACACGGCGCTGGGAAAACCGTTGAAACGGTTTCCCGCACGCAACGGCTGCGACACCCGGCTGAAGCCGGGTGCTAATGAGAGGAAC
>CAZUUP010000922.1:0-1672 GCA_964623105.1 uncultured Akkermansia sp. | reverse complement strand
TCGTCGCGAACCTCAAGCAAGGCACCATCACCGCCGCGCCCGACCGCGAAATCATTGCCCTCATCGCCTACCTCCAGCGCCTCGGCACCGACATCAAGGCCCCTCCCGCCGCCGCGCCCGCCGCGCCCGCTCCGTCCACGCCCGCAGCCGCACAACCCGCCGCTGCGACACCGCCGCCCGCGCCCGCGTCGCCCGCCACTACACCCACACCCGCGGCTCCCAAACCGCCCGCCAACAACTGAGCCGTAACCATTCAGTCGAACCGATTCAGATGAACCACCTGGACACGATGAACACAGAGCGGCGGAGCCGCAGCCCGCGCGGAGCGCGGCGTTTACGCCGCAGCGAGCCACGACTGCAACCGGCGAGCCCCAGCGACACGGCACGGCGGACGTTTCTGCGGCCTGAAGGGCGCGCTCCGAAATCCTCAACCGCCGCGCGGATTCTCCGTGCACAGCCCGGCCCGGGACCGCTTCCTCACCTTCCCATTCCCTTGCCCCAAATTCCCCTGCCAGATCCCATCGGGTTTCCCACACCTGAATCCACCCACTCATCCCCATGATCAAAAACGTACTCAGCGACCTCGGCGGCGTCGGCCTGTTCGGCGTCATCTCCATCTGCCTGTTCTTCACCGTGTTTCTCGGCGCGGTCTTCTATTCGCTCTTGGTGAACGAACGCCACACCGAATCCATGAGCGCACTGCCCTTGAACGACGGCTCGGTGTCCGAGCCCGCAAATCAACAAGACCAACCGCCCGCCTGACACCGCCGCGATTCATCCTTCATCCTTCATAATTCATCCTTTCCCCCATGAACTCCTCCCCCAATCCCGATCCGCTCCTGTTGCCGCACGAAGCCGACGGCATCAAGGAACTCGACAACAATCTCCCGCGCTGGTGGGTCTGGCTCTTCTACCTCACCATCATCTACTCGGTGGGCTATCTCGCCTATTACCACGTCCTGAAAAAAGGCGATCTGCAAGCCGCCGAGTATGAAAAAGAATGGAAAGCCGGCGAAGCCCTCAAGTCCGCCGCCATCCAGAAATTCGAGGCCACCCTTACCGCGCTCACACCCTCGAGCGACAAACAAGTCCTCTCGCAAGGCATGGTCGTTTACACCACTTACTGCGCCCCCTGTCATCGCCCCGACGGCGGCGGACTCGTCGGCCCGAACCTGTGCGATGACTACTGGATTCACGGCTCCAATTACGTGGACAGCGTGAAAATCATCATCAACGGCGTTCCCGAGAAAGGCATGCTCACCTGGCGCGGCGTCCTCAAGCCGTCCGAGATCACCTCCGTCGCCAGCTACATCTACACCTTCCGCGGCACCAAGCCCCCGAACCCCAAACCCCGCGAAGACCAGGCCCCCAAAACCACCGGCCCCAGCGAGTTCGAGTGAGATCCAACCGTCGCCCCCATTCGCGCCGCTCTGGTTTGGAGTGCGGTGACTTGTCACCGCTTTCGCGCAGGCGACTTGTCGCCGTCGAATACCCGCTCGTGTTCGCACCCGCCCACCCGCCACCGCTGGCGCGAGCCGTGAACGCCCCCTTCCACATCGCCACCTCTCGCAGTCCGACGGCGACAAGTCGCCTCGCCAAAGCGGTGACAAGTCACCGCACTCCAAAGGCATCACGGCAACCATCCCATCGCCTCCCTCCCCGTCCGTGTCCA
>CAZUUP010000921.1:0-1675 GCA_964623105.1 uncultured Akkermansia sp. | reverse complement strand
CCGCAAAACCGTGCTTGCCCTCCCGGCCAAACGGCATTGCAATCCCCTTGAACACCGGCGGCTTCCAACGAATGAAAACTCCCGCCGCACCACCCCGGCCATGCCGGGAAACGGAATGAACACAGGGCGGATCGGTTCGGCAGCAAAAAACCAGGACAACCCGATGAAACCCCTCACCAGCAACGACGCGGCATTTTTGGCGGTGTGCTCGACCGTCCTCGACCGCACCACCGAGGCGCTTCCCCCGGCGATCGCCGGCCCGCGCGCTGCCTCCCGGGACGGAAGAAAAGGGCGGGCGAGGAGAGGTTCTGCCACGGCAAAGTCGAACGACCGCCTCGGCCCCTTCCGGCTCGCCTTCCTCGAAACCCGCCTCCGCGCCGCCGCCGCCGCCCGCGCCTCCAAGCTTGAAAAGTGACCATGCCCGACGACACTCCAACGCATGACGTGGCAGGACAACATCCGCCGCTGGCGGGCACTCCCGGCGGAGCGCAAGCTTCGGATTCGGTGGGAAGCGATCCCGATCGACGTGGCCCAGAGCATGGCGTTCGAGAGGGAACCCGTGCCGGAGGAGAAGATTCGCGCGACACTCGCCCGGATCGAGCCACCCGCCATCTTGAAACCGCTCGCGGCATCCTCTCCTATTCCGAGTTAGCCCCCCTGCTGGCGGACCGCGTTGCAGCCGTCGAAGCGTCGATTTTCAAAGGTGAGTTTTCATCGGCCAGTCTCGACGAAGCCCTTCCGCTCGAACTCCACCGCCGCCTCGCGGGCGATCTCGTGCCTGCCTGGGCTGGGCGCTGGCGTGACCAGGCCGTGACGGTCGGGCGGATGGAGCCGCCCCCGCCGTTTCAAGTCCCCTTGCTGATGCGCGACTACGCGCGCGACCTTCAGGCCCGCTGGCCCGCCGCCGCCAGTGAATCCGAATGGCTGCTCGAACTGCTCGCGTTCGCCGAGGGCCGCTTCCTCGCCATCCATCCCTTCCGTGATTTCAACGGGAGGACGATTCGCGTTTTCCTGTTGGAACTGCTCCGCCGGCTCGACTTGCCTCGCGTCGAACTCGCCCCGCAAACCGAGGCCGGCCGCGTGGAATACTTCGCCGCCCTCGAAGCCGCCGACCGGCACGACTGGCAGCCGCTCATCGCCATCTGGCAACGCCGCCTCAGCGAAGCCGCCACCGAATGATCACCATGCCCCACCAACAACCCCGGTGTGCATCGCCCGCCCGGCTCTCCGGCGCGTCGCCCGACAGAACGGGCCGCTGGCCCGTTCCACCCTGCATTTCCCGGAACCCCTGCAACTCCACAAAGTCGCGGTCCAGCTCCGCCTCCGGGATTGCCGGCCATGGATCCGGGAAAAAAAGCGCCGGCCGCAAAACCGTGCTTGCCCTCCCGGCCAAACGGCATTGCAATCCCCTTGAACACAGGCGGCATCCAACGAATGAAAACTCCCGCCACACCACCCCGGCCATGCTGGGAAACGGAATGAATTCAGGGCGGATCGGTTCGGCAGCAAAATAGCCCAGGACAGCCCATGAGTTCCCCCGGCTGCGACTACCCCAGTCCATCGGAATTCGCCTGTGCCATCGTCGCAGGCCCGCCGTCGAGCCGCCCAAACCCCGCCCCCCCCCCCCCCCTCCCCCCCCCCCTCCGCGAGGTCGAACCGGAATGCACCCTGGGCG
>CAZUUP010000920.1:0-1677 GCA_964623105.1 uncultured Akkermansia sp. | reverse complement strand
GGACGACCGAAAAACCGTTTTAACGGTTTTGCCCTCGACGTGGGAAAAACCGCTGAAGCGGTTCCGGGTCGTTCGCGCGCCTACTACACCCGGTCGAAACCGGGCGCTACGGAGAGGTCTGCTCTGGCGCACGCGCCCCAGCTATTCTCCCGCCGTCAAAAGGTCCACCGCTCCGCCTGTCCCAGTGCTTCCCTTGAACTTTGAACTTTGAGCTTTGAGCTTTGCCCACCTCATCCCCTACCGTCCGCCCCCGCTCGCCGCCACCTCCGCCACCACCTGCCAGATGTACTCAATGAACCGCCCCAGATTCTTGATCGACAACCGCTCGTCATTCCCGTGCATCCCCGTCAACTCCTTCTCCCCATAAATGTTCCCCACCCCGTAAGCCTGCACGCCCCGCGCCCGCAACTGCGCCGAATCCGTCGCTCCCACCACCATGATCGGCACCGTGATCGCCCCCGGGAACATCCGCTGCTGCGCCCGCTCCAGCGCCCCAAACATCTCCGTGTCGTGTCGCGACGGCGTCGCCGTCGGGCGTCCCCCCTCCGGCGGCACCACCTCAATCTGCGGATCGTTGATCAATTTCCGCAAAGCCTCCGTCAACCGCCCGATATCCTCATCCGGCAACGCCCGCACATCCACCTGCGCCAGCGCATCGCCCGGGATCACATTGATCCGGAACCCGCCCTTGATGATCGTCGGCACCAGCGTCGTCCGCGTCATCGCGTAAAACGTTCCATTCCGCTCCCGCAACCACCGCTCCGCCTCCGCCGTCGCCCCGCCGTCCACCAGCGTCCGCAACATCCGCGCATCCTCCGCCGGGCTGATCCCCGCCATCCGCCCAAAAAACTCCCGCGTCGTCTCATTCAACCGCATCGGCGCCTGCCACTCCCCGACCTTCGCAATCGCCGCCGCCAGATGCACAATCGCGTTGTCCGACCGCGGCCGTGATGCATGACCGCTCGTCCCCTTCGCCGAAATCAAAAACGGACGCGGCACCTTCTCCGTCGTCGAGACCGCCACATAATTCACCCGCCCGTCCACCTCGTTGATCCGCCCGCCCTCATTCAGCGCATACTCGCACGCAATCTTCTCCCAATGCCGCGCCACCAGAAAATCAATCCCCACATGCGTCGTCCCCTCCTCCCCCGCCTCCGCCACAAAAATCACATCCCGGTCCAGCGGCACCTTCAACCGGTGCAATTGCAGAAAAATCTGCAAGAAAGCACTCCCCATCCCCTTGTCATCCAGCGCCCCCCGCCCATACACATACCCGTCCTTCACCACGCCCCCAAACGGTTCCACCGTCCACTTCTCCCGCTCCACTCCCACCACATCCAGATGCGCCATCAGCAAAAGCGGCTTTTTCCGCCCGTTCCCCTTCAGCCGCGCGATCAAATTCCCCCGCCCCGGCTCCAGTTCCAGAATCTCTGACGCAATCCCTTCCCGCTCCAGAATCGCCTTCAAATACAACGCTCCCCGCGTCTCGTTCCCCGGTGGATTCACCGTATCCACCCGGATAAACCCCCGCAACATCTCCACCGTCTCCGTCAATGCCGCCGCGAAATCCGGCCGCGCCGCCTCCGCCCCCCGCGCCACCTCGACGCCCCACCCACCCACCACCAACCCACCCGCCAAGCCCAGCGCCCAACCCACCGAAAAACCGCCGTGTAACAG
>CAZUUP010000919.1:0-1678 GCA_964623105.1 uncultured Akkermansia sp. | reverse complement strand
GTGACGGTGCCGCGGCTGGTGCACATCACGGGGGTGTTCCAGCCGGTGGACGGGCAACCGCCGTTGGCGGTGGAGATCGTGACGTTGTCGATCTATGCGGAACCCGAGGGCGGGCTGCCGGTGTGGCAGGAACGGCAGACGGTAGCGGTGGACGCCTCGGGTCGGTTCACGCTGCTCCTGGGGTCAAGCCAGCCGGAGGGGATTCCGGCGGAGGTATTTGGCACGGGGCAGGCGCAGTGGATGAGCCTGTTGTTCGAGCGGGCGGGGGAAGTGGAGCAGCCGCGGGTGCGGATTGCAAGCGTGCCGTATGCGCTGCGGGCGTCGGATGCGGAGACGCTGGGCGGGCTGCCGGCGTCGGCCTATGCGCTGGCGGCGAGTGGCGCCGGCCCCACGACGGCGCCCGCTGCGTTGGAGCCCGCAGCGGCGCCCGCCTCCGAGCCGGTGCCAGGGACGTCCGATCTCGTGCTGGCCGGGACGACGAATTTTCTCGCGAAGTATGTGAACAGCGCCGATGTGGGGAACTCGGCGGTGTACGAGGCGCCGACGGCGTTGGTGCCGACCGGGGCGGTGGGGATCGGGACGACGGCGCCGGCCGACGTGCTGCACCTGCGGTTCAGCAACACGGGGGGGCAGATCACGGGGCTGGCGGTGCAGAACCTGGGGAACACGGGGGCGCCGTACTCGGGGATGCTGTTCTACGACCACAACGGGGTGCTGGGGCAGTTCCAGGGGTTCCACAACCTGACGCACGAATACCGGATCAACAACATCGCGCGCAACGGGTCGAGCGTGCTGGACGGGTCGATTAATTTCATGATCGGCGGCTCGTCCAAGTTCTTCATCGCGAGTAGCGGCAACATCGGGATTGGCACCACGACACCAGGCGGGGGCTTCGATGTGAGCAATGCCGTCGCGGGGACGGGGACCGGGAACATCATGGGGACGAACTACAGCGACAATACGTTCAGTCCCCTCTTTATTGGTCGTAAAGCCCGAGGGACGGCGGCGGTGCCGACAGCGGCCTTGAGCGGCGATCAGCTGGCGTTCTTCGGCGGACGGGGTCACACCGGAAGCGCGTTCGGGACCGGTGTTGGCGGTATGAGAATCACCGCGGCCGAACCCTGGACTCCCACCGCACAGGGGACGGCGATTCAGTTCCAGACGACGCCCCTCGGGTCAACCACGGCCATCAACCGCATGCGGCTCGATCCGGCTGGCAATCTGGGCATCGGGACGTTCTCGCCGTCGGCCGCCGTGGAAGTGGTCAGGGAAGGCGTCGAGTCGGGGTTATTTGCGACCACCTTCAAGGCGGGAAGTGGTGCGGAGTCAATATTCGGCGCGCGCACAGCCCGCGGAACAGCGGCGGCTCCTACTGCCACTCTGGATGGTGACGAGCTCGGGGGATTTGGCATGGGCGGCTATGGCGCGACTGGATGGAGCGAGGGCGGGGCGTTCATGTTTGGGTTTGCGGGGGAAAACTGGACCGACACGGCGCAAGGCGCAGGTCTCGCCTTCGGGACCACGCCGATCGGCTCAACCGAAGCAGAGGGCAGCCTTGCGATCCTTCCGGGTGGCAATGTCGGCATTGGAACATTCACGAGTCTCCCGACGGTCACCGACAAACTGCAGGTGTTCGGCGACATCCGCGTGGGCACGACCGGCACGAATGGGTGTATCA
>CAZUUP010000918.1:0-1682 GCA_964623105.1 uncultured Akkermansia sp. | reverse complement strand
GATGATCCTCTTCAACCCCGCCTGCACGCTCGCTCCCATCGCGGGCTGGCAGCCGGCAGGGGTCAGGCCCGGGAAGCTCAGCGCCAAACGGTTTGGCGTGGAGGCAGAGGTGATCTCGCCGGCCCATCACATCGGCCCGCACACGCCGCCGACCCTGATCCTTCACGGCACAGCGGACACCACGGTCCCCTATGCTTCCGTCGTCGCGTTCGAGAGTGAGATGAAGAAGGCCGGCCGGCCGTGCAAACTGGTCGGCTACGAAGGTGCGGAACACACCTTCTTCCGTCGCGCCGAGTATTACGACAAGACCCTCGCGGAAGCCGACGCTTTCCTCGTCGATCTCGGCTGGATCAAAAAGTGACATTGCCTTTCAGAACGGCCCTCTGAACCGCGCAGGGTTCACCGATACCAATTCCCAATGATAAGCGGTGGCTTCGCCGATGACCGCCTCCTCTCCCGCCCTCCGGGCACGCTCTCCTCCATTCACAATGGAGGAGAGGGATGGGGAGAGAAGGTGACTCGACGGTTCCTACCGAACTAAATTGGGATTTGGCATCAGTAGCCGATCGCTGCGGACAGGCTCCTTTGTCGCGCCTTGCCATCCAATCGAATCCCCGGCGTGAATCCGGCACGTCATGGCTTGCCATGTGAGCCATATTCCCATATTTACAGTTCATGAAGACCACCATTGAGATTCCGGACGACCTTTTCCAGAAAGTCAAAGTGCTGGCTGCCGAGCGCAGCACCACGCTGCGGGACGTCGTCGCGCAGGCACTGCAGCAGTGGCTGCGCACGCCAACAGAGGACGAGGAAAAGAAACGCAAGGCCACGATAAAGCGGCTGCTTCGGGCCATGCAGGCGTCCAACACCACACCGATGAAGCCGCTCACGCGGGAGGAGATTTATGACCGCTGAGTCCTTTTTGGACGCCAGTGTTCTCCTCTATGCCAGCTCCGGCGCCGTGGCGGACCGGGCGAAGCGGCGGGCGGCCCACGAGTTGATGTTGTCCGCGCCCTTTGCGCTGTCCGCCCAGGTGCTGCAAGAATATATCGCCAACGCGCTGCGGAAGCAGGCGCTGGGCATCACCGAGGCCAATATCGACGCCACGCTGGAAATGGCCGCCGGAGTGACGGTGCTGCCGGTCTCGCTCCCCCTGATCCTCGCCGCCGTGGCGCTGCGGCGGAGGCATCAAATTTCCCACTGGCACGCCACAATCCTTGCCGCCGCCCAGGCGCTGGGTTGCAGGGTGCTCTACTCTGAAGACCTGAACCACGGGCAGGACTACGACGGGGTGAAAGTCATCAATCCATTCCGGGGGCTGTGAACCGCAACCCGGCTCGGCGGATCTGTGCTGCATCATGCAGATGCCGCTGGCGGAGGTGATCGCGCATCTCCACGCCCACGGCGTGGCTGTGGAGGAAGCCCGGAGGGCGAAAGACAATAGCCCAGCACTTGAGTGCTGGGTCCGTGCCGGGGCCGAACCGAGTCCCGGCAGGGACGGAAGAAACCGCGGGCTGCTTCGCCTCTGTCGTCCCTGCCGGGACTTTCCGGTTCACGGATCGCCAACCCAGCACTGAAGTGCTGGGCTATTCTCGGTCGTCCCTGCGGGAGTGGGCCAATGCGCACCGATCGGTGCGGGAAACTAGAGAGTTTCCATAAATTATGCAGCTGCGCTGGCGACT
>CAZUUP010000917.1:0-1684 GCA_964623105.1 uncultured Akkermansia sp. | reverse complement strand
GGGGAAGCCGTTGAAACGGCTGTGGCTCTCTCTCGCGTAAACACCCGGCTGAAGCCGGGTGCTAATGAGATGCCGACGCGCGGACGCATTGAATGCAGAAGTTCGTGTTTACCGCGGCGGCTTACAGCTTCGAGAGTTGGGCTTTGGCGACGACGTTTTCGGGGTCGAGGGTGAGGATGTCGTTGAAGACGCGCTTGGCATCGGGGTTTTGTTTGCGGGCGACTTTGATGAGGGCGTATTCGGTGAGGAGGCTGATGTCGGTGGGGTAAAGGATCAGCATGCGGTTGAGGAGGTCTTCGGCGGCGTCGAGTTTTTTGAGCAGGCGATAGGCGAAGGCGAGGCGGAGGTTGGCGAGGTAGTTGCTGGGGTCGATGCGGAGGACCTGTTTGGCGGCGACTTCGGCGTCGTCGTAGCGTTCCTGGGCCATGAGGGGGAGGGTGTGGCCGAGCTTGGCTTCGAGGGAATCGGGCGCGGTTTTGATGGCGGTTTCGTAGTGGGTGCGGGCGGTGGCGTAGGAGCCGATGAGGTAGTTGAGCCAGCCGAGGCGGAGGTTGACGGTGTAGCCTTGGGGATAGGCGGAGACGACGGGGGAGAGGGCTTTGATGGCGTCGGCGTAGTTTTGGGAGCGCTCGTAGCGGTAGGATTTGTGGTAGGCGTCGCGGATTTCGATTTCGGTGGGCGCGGCGGCGGTGGCGGTGAGGGTGAAGCAGGCGGCGGTGAGGAGCAGGAGGAGCAGGGTTTTCATCAGGTTTAGGTGCGTTTGGGGGACTATTTAGAAGCTGAATGCGAGAGTGCCAAGAAAACTGTTGGCGGCGGCGGTGTTGGTGGCGCCGAGTTCGCGGAATTCTTCGCGGGCATAGCGCAGGGTGAAGGCGGTGCGTGGGTTGAGGGTGTAGCGGAGGTCGCCGCCGTAGCCAGCGGTGTGGCGTTCGGCGAGGTTGAAGAGGGTGTAGCCGTCGTTGCGGAGGGCAAAGGACTGGGTGCCGGTCCAGCCGAAGATGCCGAGTCGCCAGGGGTCCCACGCGAGCACGAGGCGGGGTTCGAGCGAGAAGAAATCGGTGCGGCCGGCGAGGGCTTTGTCGCCGAGATGAATCCAATGTGCGCGCAGGTCGGCGGCGAGGGTGCGGTCGAGGTCGCGCCAAAGGGTGGCGGCGAGGCGTGGGGTGAGTTGTACGACTTCGAGGCGGGGGGTGAAGTCGGGGAAGCGGGTGACGGCGAGTTGTGCGCCGGCGAGGGCGCGCTGGCCGAAGAGGTATTCGGCACCGCCGAAGATGGACCAACCGGCGTGGGTGGCGGCGTCATCGGAGGCGACGAAGTGGCCGCCGAGGCGGAGTTTCAGATTGGGAAGGAAGTAGTTGGCGTAGGCGAAGGTGGCATCGGTCTGGCGGAGGCGGGGGAGGATGTCGCGGGCGATGTCGATATGGTCCACGCCGGCTTCGAAGACGTGGGCGGGGTCGGAGGAGAGGAAGCCGGAGAAGCCGAAGAGGGTGGCGTGGCGCTTGATGGCGGTGCGCTGGTAGGCGAGATAGCCGCCGTAGGCGGAGAGGTCGAGGCGGAGGGTGGAGGGTGGGCGGGGTGGGGGGGGCGGTGGCGTGGGGGTGGCGGTGGGGCCGGTGGCTTCGGCGAGGTCGCGGAAGAGCGTGGGGTGGGTGAGTTGGTCAGAGGCGGGGGCGTTGTCGGGAGC
>CAZUUP010000916.1:0-1693 GCA_964623105.1 uncultured Akkermansia sp. | reverse complement strand
ATCCCGAGATCGAACGGGGGCGCGTGCTGATGATGGTGGATGTCCCCATGAGCCGCGCCGGCGAGATTTCGCGACTCGTCGCCAGCCGGCATCCCGAAGCGGTTTCCGGCGGCTTTGAGCCGACTATTCCGGCGTTTCCGTAAACGACCCGCGGGACGACACCAATGGATGTTTCCCGGCATGTGGCGATTCAATTCGCACATCTCAAGTTTAACCTACTTTCCTCTTTTGGCGCACCTGAAATTGCTGCAAACTTAAGTTTTACAAAGACTTAAGGGAAATGGAGGGAGTCACCAAATGGGTGAGAAGGAATTCGAACAAAAATCGATTGTGCATGCTACCCAGCAAGCGATAGCAGAACTGACTTACCCTGCGGCGGTGGCGGAACTGAAGGTCAATACGCCCGGTGGTAGATTTCAGGTGCGGTGGGATGAAACCGGTAGCGCGACGGCCATGGGACAGCTGGCATTTTTTGCTGAATTTCTCGAAGTTTGCGGATTGTTTGAGCGCTGGGTGGAAGGCTGTCCACTGTCCTACACGAGTCCGAACGCGCCCCATGTTCGAGACGTACTGGGAACCTGGCTGCTGTCGATCCTGGATGGGCAACGGCGATACGCTCATGTCACGGGATTACGCGGGGATGCGGTGGCACCGCAAATTCTCGGCATGTCACGAATCATGAGTGACGAGAGTCTGCGCCGGGCGTTGACGCATCTGGCCCCGACGCTGCAACGCTGTGCGCAGGCCGAACGGGCGCAACGGGAAGTGCAGTTGGCCAAGAGTGAAGCCTGGATGGAGGCTGCGTTGGCGGAGAGTAGCCGTGAAGCGTTGAAGACACATTGGATTCTGGATTGCGATACCACGGTGAAGCTGCTGTATGGTCATCAAGATGGGGCCGAGGTCAGTTACAACCCGGTCAAGCCGGGTCGGCCAAGCCATGTCATTCACACCTACTGGGTTGCCAACATGCGTCTGGTGCTGGACGCTGAAGTGCAAAACGGCAAGGCGCATGCAGCACGTCACAGCACGCCGCGCCTGAAGGCAATTCTCAAGAGATTGACTCCCGAACAACGTCCGCGAATCGTCAGGGGCGACAATGCCTTCGGGGTGGATCCGCTAATGGTTGAATTAGAACAGATGCAACAGCCGTATTTGTTCAAGCTGCGTCAAACCAGCGGCGTGAAGAGGTTGATCGAACGGCTTTGGTCGTGCAGCGACTGGCTTGATGCGGGGGATGGGTATCAGGCGGCAGAAAGCACGCTGAGCCTATCAGGATGGAAACGGGCGCGGCGGGTGGTCGTGGTGCGCCGTGCGTTGCGTGAATCGCTTGCTGGGAAGAAGGAGGAAACTGCGCAACAGGGCTTGCAATTCTTGCTGCCTTCAGAGCCGATGAAGCTATGGGAATATGCGGTGCTGGTGACCAACACGGATTACGATCTTCAAGCCATTGGTCAGTTATATCGGGACCGTGCGGATTGTGAGAATGGATTTGATGAAATGAAGAATCAGTGGGGATGGGGTGGCTATACGACTCGTGATATAGAACGTTGCAATCTGGCGGCGCGAGCGGTGGCTCTTGCCTACAACTGGTGGAGTTGGTATGTGCGACTTGCTCACCCGAAGGCGCGGCTGGAGGCGCCTACTTCTCGCCCGTTACTGCTCAGTGGTGTGGCACGCCTGACTCAGCATGCGG
>CAZUUP010000915.1:0-1694 GCA_964623105.1 uncultured Akkermansia sp. | reverse complement strand
GGCCGGCCGCGGCGTTGGTGTACATTGGTTGGCTTGGGAATTTGCAGCGCCGTTTGCCACGGGTGCTGGTGGCGGGCGGGCGGGGGGCATCGGCGCGGTGGACGGGTTTTTATTTTGGGCTGGTGAAGGGGGACCGGCAATCGGAGGAGGGGGAGTGGGTGGGGTTTTGGCCGGGGCGGGGCGGCGGCGAGGGTGGGATTGGGCGGGAGAACCTGGCGATGTTCGAGGTGTTTGCGGCGGCGGATCATGGGTCGGTGATGGGATATCGGGAGGTGGGGGGGCGGGTGGAGCCGGTGCTGCGTGAGGCGCGGAACGGAGTGGCGCTGGGCTGGGGCGTGGACGTTTTGCAGGCGGGGGTGGTGCGGTGGGCGGAGAATCTGGTGGCGGCGCTGGGGCGGGGAGAGGTTCCGGGCGGGGAGATGGGGGTGGTGGCGCGCGGATTGTTTCAGCGGTTTTACGGGTCGCCGTCGCGGGGGGAGGCGGAGGTGTGGGGACGGGTGCGGTTTTCGGACGGGCAGGTGGAGGTGGGTTTTCAGGAGTTTGTGCCGGAGTGGAAAGGTTGGGGGGCGTGGCGGGCGTTGTTTTTCGGGGGGGGGCGTCCGGCGTATGCGTGGCTGGAGGGAGCGCTGGCTGTTCGACCTTGTTTAGCGCTGAGGCTCTACCTAGCGTTGCGGAGGTTTCGGCGGTGGGTTTCGAGGTGAGCAGGAAGGCGGGTGGAGTGCGGGAGGGAAGGGGCTGCAAAGATGAGTTTATGACGCGGGATGGCGTTGCCGAGCGGAGTGAACCCTCGGTGGCGGTCGAGTTCGGGCCTTTTCGGTCGCATTGACTCAGAGCGGAGGCCGCCATAAAATGCCGGGAATGAAGGCATATACCGCGGTCATTGAGCGATGTCCCGAGACCGGGCTGTACGTGGGATTCGTCCCTGGTTTCGCCGGGGCCCATTCGCAGGGGGAGTCGCTGGATGAGTTGCAGAGAAACTTGCGCGAGGTGATTGAGATGTTGCTCGAGGATGGTGAACCCGAGTTGGAGACGGAGTTTGTTGGCACCCAGAGCATCCGAGTTGCCGCCTAGCGCATGGCCAGGCCGCCTGTTCTCAAGCCCCGCGAGGTTTGCCGCGCGTTGGAGTCGCTTGGTTTTGCGCTCGTCCGGCAGCGCGGGTCGCACATGCAGTATCGCCATGCGGACGGGCGCTGCACGACGGTTCCGAACCATCCGGGCAGGGATGTGTCGCCGGTGCTGCTTCGACAGATAATCAAGGACATCGGTCTGACGCTCGAAGAGTTTCTGCGACACCGATGAAGGGAGGTTTTCATTTCGACCGCCCGCGCAGCCTGCTGCGGCAGTGCCCGAACCGGCGATCGTGGGCTGGCGGTAGTCGAACGAGTTTGGAGGCTGGTTTGCAGGGAGTTGGTTGTTGGGTGGGGCGCGGGGCCGGGCATGGCGTGGCGCAGAACTTGCGGAGTGCAAAGCGGGCGAGGACGTCCGCGTCCCGGGAGCGGCGGGGGAGGGTGCGATGAGTGCGTGGTGGCTGCGGCCGGTGGTGGCGGGGGATGCATTGTGGCTGGGGGTGCGGGCAGCGCGGGCGCGGGGGCGTGGGGCGGCGGGGGCGACGACGGCGGGGGCGGGGGTGCAGGGGGAGCGGTGGGTGGAGTTGGCGGAGGTGGAGGGAGTGGCGTGGCCGGAGTTCGGGACGC
>CAZUUP010000914.1:0-1695 GCA_964623105.1 uncultured Akkermansia sp. | reverse complement strand
ACTGCGGCCAGTTCGACTACATCCTGGTCAATGACGACTTCGACCGCAGCTATGCCGAACTGGCCCACATCTATCACGCCGAACGCAGCCGCCGCCGCCGCAACCTCTGGGTCGAGGCCTACAAGTCCGCCCTGCTGAACGAGGCGGTCTGACATTCCTTCCCCCTTGGGGGAGGGGGACCATCCGGAGGATGGTGGAGGGGCGTTTGCGGCTTCCCCTCACAACGCCCGCACCCTCGGCCCCAACCAGCCCCGGTCCACCAACAAATCCACCACAGCCCAAACCAGCGCATCCGCCCGGTCGGGACTGTCTCCGCCGTCCAGTCCCAGTCCCATCAGTTCCTCCTCCAGCGCCTCCAGCCCCGGCCCGTGTTTCACCCGTCCCTGTTCGTACAGGGCCGCGACCGGCTCCGCCCGCACCCGCTTGCCGAACCACGCGTGAACCCGCTTGACTGGACAGACCACGCCCGCCGTCTTCAGCACGGCCTCCACCATCTCACCGCCCTGGTTGGCCTCGGCCACCACCCGAGCGGCCCCGAATTCCACCGCCGCCCGCGCCACGACTCCGGCCCAGCCCTGCGGCGACTTCCCGCGTACCGTGCGGTCGGCCAGCACCCAGGCGGCTCCTGCCTTTCGCCCCACGACCACGATCCCGCACGCATCTCCGCCCGCTGAACACGGCGGATCGACCGCCACCACGACCCGGTCGAACCGGTCCGGGGCCACATCCCGCGCCGCCGCCATCATTTCCAGCGTGAACAGCGCCCCGTCGCCCTCGACCACCCGCCCGTCCAGTTCCTGCGCCGCCAGCCGCGTTCCACCGTACAGCGCCTCCAGCCCCTCCAGAAAGGCGGGTGCCAGATGGTCGGCATTAACTCGCGTCGGCAGGTCCGATCGTGCCAGCCCCGTCTCCTTCAACAGCCGCCGCAACGCTGCTGTCGGCTTCGGCGTGGTGGTCAGTACCAGTCGTGGCCGCCTCCCCAATCGCAACCCCATCCGCAACAGCGCCAGCGTCGCCTCGGGCTTCCGCCACGCACACCATTCATCCGCCCACGCCGCCCCGAACTGCGGCCCCCGCAGCGCTTCCGGGTCCTCGGCCGAAAACGCCATCCCCACCGCCCCGTTCGGCCACACCAGCCTCCGCCGGCTCCCCTCCCAGCGAGGCCGTCCGCCCAGTCCATAACGGGGCAGGGCGCGCAGCCCTGACGGCACCTCGATCATCACCTCGCGCACGTCGTGCAGGCTCTGCCCGACCAGGGCGATAAGGCCGTTCCCCTTGGCGCCCTCCCGCGCCCGGTCCGCCACCCATTCCGCCCCCGCCGGCGTCTTCCCCCCGCCGCGCCCGCCCAACACCAGCCAGGTGTTCCAGTCTCCCGCCGGAGCCGACTGCCCCCGGTGCGCCGCCACCACCCAGTCCGCTGCCAGCAACCGCCGCTCGGCGGGCAACAGGGAGTCCAGCCGTTCCGCGGTGCTCAAACCGTCTCCTCTCCATTCCATGGAAAGGGGGACCGCGAAGCGGGGAAGGCGCTGGCCTCATCCCCCATCCCCAACACCTTCCGCCGCACCGCCTCGAATGCCGCCTCGTCCGGTTCCTCATCAACCACAGCCGCCTCCCCCAGCCGCCCGTCTGCCCGCCCCGTCAGCTCTGCCACCCGCGCCGCCTCGCCGGCCCACCCCCGCCGCCCGCCCCGCCCCA
>CAZUUP010000913.1:0-1698 GCA_964623105.1 uncultured Akkermansia sp. | reverse complement strand
GTTTGGAATGAGTGGGATATGGAAAAGACCACGGAACTTCCATGTCGGAACGAAATCCAACAAAGAAAACACGTTCACGTTTTTGGGGGACACCGTAGTCTGCAGCATTCAGGAGTCTCCAGACGACACGGTAGCGGAGATCGGGTTTGCCTCCCTGAGTGCGAATGCGCTCCAAGCGCGACAGGTGGTCGATCCAGTCCTCGGAAGGACTACGGACGACGTCGGGATAGCTCAGTTGTAGCACGATGTAGCCGAAGTATTTGGCGAATGACTGACGAGTGAGCCCTTTCACGTTCTCAAAGACAAACATCCGAGGGCGAGTCTCTCGGACGACTCGTGCTGCCTCAGGGAACAAGTTCCGACGGTCGGCCATCGCCTGATGCTTTCCACCGATGGAGAAAGGCTGGCACGGAGGCCCCCCCGAAACCAGGTCCATTCGATCCTGCCAAGAGGTGAAATCCTGATGGTGAACATCACCTTCGATCAATGGCCAGTGCCGGACCAGGTCAAAACCGCGGCGCTGGTTATGCCGAATCGTCTCGCAGGCATCGTGGTTGAACTCCAAAACGGCGTCGTGGCGGAAGCCTGCATTGGATGCCGCTATCGCCAGACCGCCAGCACCAGCGAAAAGCTCTATTGAGCGCAGCGCCTTCGCGCCATAGATCGCTGGTTCCTCCCGCAGCACGGACCCACCGTTTGGGCGCCTTGAGGCGGCGAGCGGAGGCCGGGCCTGTTTGCTGAGTTTTTGCCGATAAAGAGACTTGGGAGTCTTGGCGTCTTTCTTTGCCTTCATGAGCTGTCTAGTGTTTGAAATAGTGGAGTGTATCCCCGTGCACTGGCAATTCTCAAGATTAGTTTTCGATCTAGGAAGCAACCTTCGAAGTAAACGGGTCAGTAAACGGGTCGCCTTTTTATGAATAGCTACTTTTGTTTGCAGCGCTGCCAGATTGCGTACGCGTGCGGAGCTTTGGAAACCCGGGGCAAGGCCCGTGCGCAGGCTGGCTGGCAGATGCGAGGCCGTTAAAAGAAGAATTGCTGGAGCAGACGGACGGCGTGATGGGAGCGCATCGCGGTGGCGGGGAGGAACAAGGGACGGACGCGCAGCGGCCGGAACGGCTGCTGCGGAAGGAACTGCGTCGGCGCGGCTGGACGGAGGCGGAATTGGGGAAACGACGGAAGACCGAAGCAGGGAAGGTGAAGTTCGCGGAACGGTTTGTGGGCGCAGACGGTGAGGATGCTGGCCTCGATTGCCGAACGGCTGCAAGAGCGGTGCCGAAATCCGCCGGCCAATGGCCCGCGTGGATACCGAGCTTCCCAATGCCCGGGGTTGCCGCTTTTCACCTGTTTGGCCTCCCTGCGCGGAGCCCTTAACGCCATCCCGCCCTCAAGGGCAAATGATCCACATCCCGGCGGTCGCCGCTCCGGTGAAGACACCGCTCCGCCCGCAATCTGGCTTCCTTCCATTGCATCTTGCACCCATCCGTGTCCGTCCGTGGCCGCGCTCCTGAACTCCCGACCCTTCCTTGACGCCCCCAGACGCGTGAGACATGATCCGTAGCACCATGAAAACCGCCACCGTCCGCGATCTCCGCAACAAGTTCCCGCGCGTCGCCGCGTGGATTGCCAACGGCGAGGAAGTTGGGATCACCCGCTCGGGCAAACTCTTCGCCCGCCTCGTCCCCGCCGCCCCCGCCCGCC
>CAZUUP010000912.1:0-1706 GCA_964623105.1 uncultured Akkermansia sp. | reverse complement strand
CTCCCAAACTCGCTCAAATAGTCGGTCGGCATCACAAAACTCCGCTTCCAAGAACCGAGTGCAATGAACTCATCGGCGGAGGAGAAGCGAACGAAGCAAGGATACTGAGCTGGCAACTCACGCACCAGCTTCAGCTTCGGCAAGGCATACATGCGGAAGCAGTCGTCGCCGTTGGCGACGAGCGTCCGCTCGTCACCGGACCACGCAATGGAGCACCCAGGGCTGCCGCTCCAAGGGCAGTGCGCGACGGTGCGCGATCGTAGGATGTCGTAAATCTCCAACGTGTCCGGCGGTGTGCCGTGAACAACCGCGACAAACCGACCGGACGGACTGATCTGCAATCCCCAGATGGCGTCCCACTCCTTCGGCAAGTGTTCCGCTGTCGCGCTGCGTGTCGGCCATCGGTGAAGCGCAACCGTGCAAGGCGTGAGACCGTCAGGTGAATGTGGGCGACCTCCAACTGAATACACGAACAAGCTCCGGTCGGCTGTGCTGGACAACTGTGTAAGCTGGCAATCGGCGTATGACTGAGAAAACACGACCTCCGCACTCCCTCGGTCACGGACGCTGAACAAGCCACTCCACGAAACAGAAACCAAAAAACGCGAGCAGGCCGTAAAGAGTGCCGAATCTCCCTCTCCCTCCTTCTGGTTGCGAAAGTCGCAGAGCATCCTCCCGGTCTGAGCATCCAAGACAATCGTGCGCCCTGACGTGCCCTTCACGACAACGCAACGCCCGTCAGGTGAAAAGTCAATGTGCGACGGATTGGCAATCGGGTGGACTGCGAACTGAGACTCGCGAGTGCCAATGTCCAACATCGTCACGTAACGACCACCGATGAACGCAACGCGCCTGCCGTCTGGCGAGAATGCAAACTCGTGTGCTGTCTTGAGGCGAATTTCAGGTGACAGCGTGGATGGCATGGTGATGTCGAGATGCCTAACGACCCAAGCTCAGCGACCCGGCGCACGGGACGCACCGATTGCAACCGCGACGCCCCGCCGGGCTCGCTGCAGCGATTTTGTTAGGCTGCGGGCCGGGGTCCGCTGGCCGGCGGGCGGGGCCAACCCGACGAGATCGGGCGGCGCGGGGGGGGCCTGCGCCGCCTCGTTCGGAAGCAACTGGGGTTCCGTTCGGGGGGTGCATCTCCGTCCAGGGGTCGAGTCCGTGCGGGCCGGGCTCCAGGGGAATCCCACCGCCGCTTCTGCGGCCGCCCGCGACCCCGCAGGGGGTCGGTCGTGGGCGGCCCGTTCTGCGGCGGGGGGAGGGGCTTCCCCTCGGCTCGCGAGGACGTTGCCGCGCAGAGGGTTGCAACCAAAAAGACCGCCGTTTGGTGCCGTTTGCTTCTGAGTCATGGCAGCATCGAATTCAAAGGGGACGGGACGCGGGGACCCCGCCCCGCCCGCAGGGCGGGGTGGGGTGCGGCCCTTTACTTGTTACATAGAGAACAATTAAACGCGGCGCGAAACCATGACCACGACCCGTTTTGCGCCCGAATGCCCCGCCAAGCGTCCAGAATGACCTGTGGCGCGTCTTCCCTCGAACTGGCGGGGGAGGTGCCCCAGCGGCCTAACGACCCAAGCTCAGCGACCCGGCCCGCGGGACGCCACGATTGCAACAGTGATGCGATGGCCGGGTTCGCTGCAGCGCATGGTTGAACGAGTTCGCTACGCTCAAGGGCTTCGCCACGGACGCGCTGCTCGTGC
>CAZUUP010000911.1:0-1711 GCA_964623105.1 uncultured Akkermansia sp. | reverse complement strand
CCCAGGACAAACTCAACCTCCGCGCCCTTCGCACCAACGAATCCTGGCTCCTCTCCACCCCCATCACCTACCCCGCCCTCGCCACCCCCCTCGAAACCCTTGCCCGCGCCGCCGCCGAACTCCGCTGGCGCACCCTCATACCCTCCACCACCTGGACCGCCCAGCCCGGCGGCCTCACCAACTACGGACTCAACCCGCCCCGCGCCATCCTGCGCCTCCATCAGGGTTCCGATCGCACCGAACTCCGCCTCGGCTCCCGCACCGCCATCGGCAACGAATTCTACCTCCAGCTCGGCGACTCCAACGCCATCCACGTCGTCGAAGCCGCCCTTCTCGAACAACTCCCCCGCACCCTCACCGACTGGCGCAACCCCGCCTTCCTCGACCTCGCCGGCCTCGACTACAACCGCGTCCACACCCGCATCGGCCCCCGCCAGCTCGAACTCCAGCGCGAACCCACCAACCAGACCTGGCGCATCACCATCCCGCCGCCCGCCAAACGCGCCGACTCCCCCCGCTTCAACCAACTCCTCGAACACCTCCAGCGCTGGTCCGTGCAAACCTTCGTCTCCGACGACCCCCAGATTGACCTCGACCCCTTCGGCCTCGCCACCCCCGAGGCCGAACTCACCTTCCTCCAGGGCACCAACCGCCTCCTCGCCGTCCAATTCGGCAAAAGCCCCACCAACGACCCCGCCGCCATCTTCGCCCGCCGCCTCAGCCACTCCAACATCGTCATCGTCCCTCGCGCCTGGCTCGACCCCCTCCGCGCACCCTACTGGGATTTCGCTGAACACCACCTCCTCGACCCCCTCCCTGCTTCCGGCGTGGACACGATCGAAATCCAGGGCGAAGACACCTTCTCGCTCCGTCGCCTCACTAACGACATCTGGCGCGTCGTCGAACCCCTTAACTTCCCCGCCGACACCCTCATCGTCAGCGACCTCCTCCGCGAACTCGTCCAACTCGAAGCCGTCGAACTCGCCAAGGAAGTCGTCACCGACTTCTCCGCCTACGGACTCGCCTCCCCCCTCCGCCGCTACACCCTCCTCACCACCCGCACCAACGCCGCCGGCGTTACCACCAACCAGATACTTTCCCAACTCGACTTCGGCACCCGCGACAAAGATCGCATCTACGCCCGCCGCCACGACGAAAGCTCCGTTTACGTCGTCCCCCGCGGCGACGCCGAACGCCTCCCCGCCTCCCTCTACCAACTCCGCGACCGCCAGATCTGGAACTTCGCCAGCACCAATGCCACCGCCGTCACCATCACCCACAAAGGCCGCTCCCAGAAAATCGCCCGCAACGCCGAACGCCAATGGGCCAACACCAACGGCCCCCTCGACCTCGTCACCGCCACCGCCCTCGAAGAAGCCCTCCACCGCCTCGGCCAGCTCCGCGCCGAATCCTGGGTTGCCCAGGGCACCAACCGCCTCGCCATCCACGGCTTCACCGACGTTGCCCACCAACTCACCATCGAAACCACCCGCGACCTCAAAACCCACATCTTCGCCATTCAATTCGGACGCTGGTCCCCCAACCGCCGCCCCTACGCCGCCGTCATCTTCGACGGCCAGCCCGTCATCTTCGAGTTCCCGCCCAAACTCTTCCTCGAGTTCGTCGCCCCCTACCTCAGCATCCCCGAACCCTCACCCACCCCCGTTTCCGCTCCCCCGGCCGCCCCGGCACCCGCGCCGCGACCAGCGTC
>CAZUUP010000910.1:0-1715 GCA_964623105.1 uncultured Akkermansia sp. | reverse complement strand
GGTGGTGGGTGGGATTCGGCTGATGGTCCTGGTGTTTGGGTGGGGGGTGGGGTGGGTTGCGCTGGCGCCGTTGTTTTTCGGGGGTTTTTGGGGGCGGCATTATCCGAAGGTGGCGTATGGGTTGGGGGGGATTACGCTGGGGTATTATCTGCTGGGCTTGGGGGCGCATGGGCGGGTGGTGCATACGGGGTTGGAGTATGTGAGTTTCATGGCGTTGGTCGGGTCGTTGTATGTGGTGGCGGGGGGGATTCATATCCGCGTGAAGGGGGAGGCGACGCCGTGGGGGAATGTGGTGTTTTTGGGGGTGGGTGCGGTGGTGGCGAATGTGCTGGGGACGACGGGTGCGTCGATGCTGCTGATCCGGCCGTGGCTGCGGATGAACCGGTACCGGGTGACGGAGTATCATGTGGTGTTTTTTATTTTTGTGGTGTCGAACGTGGGGGGGTGTCTGACGCCGATTGGTGATCCGCCGTTGTTTCTGGGGTATTTGAAGGGGGTGCCGTTTTGGTGGGTGATGAAGAATTGCTGGGGTGCGTGGCTGGCGGCGGTGGGTTTGTTGTTGGGGATGTTCTGGGTGGTGGATTACCGGAATTATCTGCGGGCGCCGAAGGGGGTGCGGGAGGAGCAGACGCGGGAGCCGGAGGCGTGGAAGTTCGAGGGATTGGGGAATGTTTTTTTTCTGACGGTAATCCTGGCGGCGGTGTTTGTGGACCGGCCGACGTTTTTGCGGGAGGCGTTGATGGTGGGGGCGGCGGTGGGTTCCTATTTTACGACGCGGAAGGCGGTGCATGAGGCGAATGCGTTCAATTTTCATCCGATCAAGGAGGTGGCGATCTTGTTTGCGGGAATTTTTGCTACGATGATGCCGGCGTTGGACTGGTTGCAGGGCAACGCGGGGAAGCTGGGGGAGCCGACGGTGTCGTTGTATTACTGGGGCAGCGGGGTGCTTTCGAGCGTGTTGGATAACGCGCCGACGTATCTGAGTTTCCTGAGTGCGGCGCTGGGGGCGAAGGTGGCGCCGGAGGTGGTGGCGCAGGTGCAGGGGTTGATGCAGAGCGGCGGGGTGGGGATGGCGGGGGTGTCGGACGGGGCGCGAATGGCTTACGGGGTGCTGGAGCAGTATCACGGGGCGGCGTTGGCGGCGAAGACGCTGGGGACGGAGGAATTGCAACTGGCGGTGTTGATGGGGGATCCAGGGCTGGCGAGGTTTCTGGTGGCGATCAGCCTGGGGGCGGTGTTTTTCGGAGCCAACACGTACATCGGGAACGGGCCGAATTTCATGGTGAAGGCGATCGCGGATCAGCAGGAGGTGAAGACGCCGGGTTTTGTGGGGTATGTGGTGCGGTATGCGGTGCCGTTCATGCTGCCGATGCTGTTGGTGGTGTGGTGGTTTTTTGTGCGGAGTTGAGGCGGGTGGGCGGGGAGCGATGCGGCGGCGGCGCGAGGGAGGGCAAGCGCGACGGGCGCGAGCTGGGGCGCGGGGAATGACGGAGCGCGGGTGATGATGCGGTTGATTTACAACATTTTGTTTCTCGGTTTTTTCTGTGTCAGTGCGCCGTACTACTTTTGGAAGATGTGGCGGCGGGGGAACTGGCAGGCGGGGTTTGGACAGCGGTTTGCTTGCTATGACGCGGCGTTTCGGGCGGCGGTGGCGGGGCGGCGGATGGTGTGGCTGCATGCGGTGAGCGTGGGGGAGGTGAATGTGTGTGTGCAGT
>CAZUUP010000909.1:0-1717 GCA_964623105.1 uncultured Akkermansia sp. | reverse complement strand
CGCATAGATTTCCTCGATTTGAGCGGCGATCCGGCGGGAGTTGCTGCCCGGCCGCTTCGTCCCCACGATAAATGTAATCAGGGGCACAAGCATGGGGGCGAACCGGCGGAACACGCAAGGGCGGACCGGCGCAAAACCTGTGATCAGGCTCCCGAAACGCCGGACGACGTTCGCCAGGTGCAAAATGATTTTGGGGGCGGGCTTGACCTTTTGGCCTGTTCGCTCATGTTTCGCGGCTCGATTTGAGAGTATTATGCTGCACATCCGAAACATTGCGATCATTGCCCACGTTGACCACGGGAAGACGACCCTCGTTGACTGCCTCCTGAAACAGTCCGGAACGTTCCGCGCCAACCAGGCGGAAACCCAGGTGGAACGCCTGATGGACTCGATGGACCTCGAACGCGAGAAGGCGATCACGATTCGCGCAAAAAATGCGGCGTTCAAGTACAAGAACTACCACATCAACATCGTGGACACCCCCGGCCACGCGGATTTCGGCGGCGAAGTCGAGCGGATCATGAACATGATCGACGGCGTGTTGCTGGTGGTCGATGCCACGGACGGCCCGCAGGCACAGACGCGCTTCGTACTGCGCAAGGCGCTGGAGGCGGGGGCCAAGCCGATCGTGGTGATCAACAAGATTGACCGCGAAAACTCCAACCCCAAGAAGGTCTTGGACGCCGTTTTCGAGCTGTTCATGTCGCTCAATGCGACCGACGAACAACTGGACTTCCCGTACATCTACTGTTCGGCCAAGGCGGGCTATGCGAAGGCGGATCTGGACCACGTGTCCGGCACGATGGAACCGCTGTTCGACGCAATCGTGAAGCACATCCCGCCGCCGCGCGCGCGAGCCGGGGATGGTTTCCAATTGCTGGTCGCGAACCTGGATTACTCGGAATATCTCGGGCGGATCGCGTTTGGAAAAATTGTCGAGGGCAAGGTCAAGGTGGGAGATGCGGCCATCTGCCGGCATGGCGACGGACGAATCGGCAAGGGCAAGATCACGATGATCTATCACTTCGAGGGCATGAAGCGGATCGAGGTGCAGGAGGCGCACGCGGGAGACATCATCGGGGTGACCGGTTTTGAGGAAGTGTTCATCGGGGAATCGATCTGCGACTCCGAGCTGCGACCGGGGCTGCCGTATATCCCGATTGACCCGCCGACGATTCAGATGGAGTTCGCGGTAAATGACGGGCCGTTGGGCGGGATGGACGGGAAGCTGGTCACGGCACGCCACATCTGGGAGCGGCTGGTGAAGGAAATCCGCACGAACGTGGCGCTGCGGATTTCGCAGACGAGTGATCCCAAGGTGTTTGCGGTCAGTGGGCGTGGCGAGATGCAGATTGCGATCCTCGTGGAGCAGATGCGGCGCGAGGGGCACGAGGTGCTGGTATCGCGCCCGGAGGTGTTGTGGAAGAAGGGTCCGGATGGCGAACCGCTGGAACCGATCGAGAAGGTGTTCGTGGACGTGCCGAACGAGAATCTCGGAACGATCATGGAGAACCTCTCGGCGCGGAAGGCCAAGATCACGAACATGAATCACACCGGCAACACGGTGTCGATCGAAGCACTGGTGCCGATGCGGGGATTGATCGGCTTTGAGACGGACCTGGTGAACTCGACCAAGGGCGTCGGGGTTATTAGCCATCTGTTTCACGAGTATGGTCCCGACTGCGGCTGGACTATGGCGTGCAAGAACGGATCGCTG
>CAZUUP010000908.1:0-1718 GCA_964623105.1 uncultured Akkermansia sp. | reverse complement strand
TCTTTGTCTGCCACCCCTTCTTCATAGCAGCGCCTTGCTGTTGCCCAGCACTTCCGGCCTTTTCGCTGTCTGTGGTGCTCACGGGCGAAGTTGGCGCGGGTGGTTTTGCGCACCGTGCAGGATGCGGAAGACGATGAGATTTTGCCCTGCGATGCGGAAAAAGATTTTGTAGGGAAAACGGTGGGCGAGGACGCGCCGGAAACCACGGTAATAAACGGGGTATCGCTCGGGATCGGCTTCCAAGCGCAGCAGGGCTTCGGCGAGGTCGGCGAGAAACTCATCGCCCAGGCCGGGGCATCGTTCTTCATACCAATCGTGTGCTCGCTGGAGGTCGGCCTTTGCTCTGGGCCGGATGGTGGCGCCCCACTTCACAGGCGGGATTCGCGGAGCTGCCGGAAGACTTCGCGCCACGGCTCGCCGGGGCTGGGGTCGTGCGCAAATTCCTCCAGCGCCTCGTCGAGTGCCTGCCGTTCGGCGGGCGTGGGAGCGCCGCCTTCGAGCAAGTCTGTCTCGTGAATTTCGGCGAGGCGGGCGAAAAGCTGGGAGCGGTCGCTGACGCTCAGCCTCGGCAGTTCTTCAAGGATTTGGGCTTTGCTCATGGTGCGAAGTTAATGCGCCGGTTGTTTTCCTTCAAGTGTGTGGTGAGATTCATAGCAGCGCCTTGATGTCGCCCAGCACTTCCGCGCTCTCGGCGTCCAGCGCGGCGATTTCGTCCATGATCTCCTGCGGGCTGCGGTGCGCGATTTCCTCGCTGCCGTTGGGGTTCTTCACGGACAAATCAAAGGTCTTCGGGTCGATGGCCGCCACGTCCACGCTCCAGCTTTTGGGCGAGTCGGCCTTGGTCTCTTGCAGCGCAATGAACTCGGCAAGGTCGGCGTCGTTGAGTGGGTTGGTCTTGCCCAGGTTGCGGCCGGGGTCGAGCTGATAGAACCACACTTTGCGCGTCCGCGTGCCTTTCTCAAAGAAGAGCACGACTGTCTTCACGCCGGCACCGATGAACGTGCCGCCGGGGCAGTCGAGCACGGTGTGGAGGTTGCATTCTTCGAGGAGTTTCTGGCGCAGGCTGACGGAGGCGTTGTCGGTGTTGGAGAGGAAGGTGTTCTTGATGACGA
Source organism: uncultured Akkermansia sp. (assembly GCA_964623105.1). GTDB lineage: Bacteria > Verrucomicrobiota > Verrucomicrobiia > Limisphaerales > BJHT01 > BJHT01. The sequence continues at coordinate 606 of CAZUUP010000908.1, read as the reverse complement.
TGCCGGCGCGGCCTCCGGCCTTGAGGATTTTGATGAAGTGCTGGAGGAAGAGGAACGCGGTCTCGCCGGTGCGGATGGGGAAGTTTTGCTGCACTTCCTTGCGCTCCTTGCCGCCGAAGGGCGGGTTGGCCTCCACGATGTCGTAACGGTCCTTTTCCTGAATATCCGCGAGGTTTTCGGCGAGCGTGTTGGTGTGGATGATATTCGGCGCTTCGATGCCGTGCAGGATCATGTTCATGATCCCGATGACGTAGGCGAGGGACTTCTTCTCCTTCCCGTAGAAGGTGCGCTCCTGAAGAATCCGGACCTGCGCGGTGGTGAGGTGGGGATTGGTTTCCTTCAGGTAAACATAGCTCTCGCAAAGGAAGCCACACGACCCCGCCGCGCCGTCGTAGATGCTCTCGCCAATGCGCGGCTTCAGGACGCGGATGATGGCGCGTTCGAGCGGACGCGGCGTGTAATACTCGCCGCCGTTGCGCCCGGCGTTGCCCATGTTTTTGATCTTGGCCTCGTAGAGGTGCGAGAGCTCGTGCTTCTCGGTCTGGGACTGAAAGCGGAGTTCGTCGATGTGGTCGATGATCTCGCGCAGGTTGTAGCCGCTCTGGA
>CAZUUP010000907.1:0-1719 GCA_964623105.1 uncultured Akkermansia sp. | reverse complement strand
GACCGCATCGCGCTGGCCGATCTCGCGCCGGGGAATGTCACGCGCAGCCACGAGCACTTCGTCGGGCGGCACCGGGAGCTGAGCGCGCTGCACACGCTCATGACCACCGGCGGGCCGCAGAGCGGCGGGCGCGGCATGGGCGGGCGGGGCATGATCGCGGCGGCGCACAGTCCCGGCGGATTGGGAAAGACGGCGCTCGCCCGGCAGTATGCCCATGCGTATGCGGAGTTCTACGCGGCGGGCGGCACGTGGGAGGTGGGCTGCGAGGGCGTGTCCGAGCTGGGCGCGGTGCTGCTGCGGCTGGCCGATGACCCGCGCTTCCAGCGGCTCGGTGCGGAAATCGGGATGCCGCTGCGCATTTCCGAGCCGCAGCGCAACGACTACGCGCTCGCCGCCGCCGCGGTGCTCGATTACCTGCGCGCCGTCTCCGTCGCGCGCATCGCCACCGTGCGCGCGGCCCTTCAGCGGCATCCGGAGCATCACAGCCCGGAGGCCGACCTCCCGGAAATCACGCAGCCCCGCGCCCTGCTCATCCTCGACAACGTGGACCGCCCGGAACTGCTCGCCGCCGCGCAGGTCGCCCTGCTGCCCGCCGAGGAATGGCTGGAACTCATCGTCACCACCCGGCTCGACCCGGGCAAATTCGGCGGCGGCGACCGCACCTTTGCCCATGTCGAGGTGGACGTGCTGCCGGAGGCGGATGCCGTGCATCTGCTGCGCGACTTCCAGCCGGGTCACCGCTTCCCGGCCGGCGCCGACGGCGCCGAAGGTGCGGAGGAAGCCGCCGCCCGCGACATCGCCCGCGCCCTCGGCGGCTACACGCTCGCCGTGGAACTCGTCGCCGCCTATCTCGGCGACCTGGCCCGGGACGGCTACCGGCCCTCGCAGTATCTCGCGAAGCTGGCCCGCGAAGGCATCACCAGCGTGGACCATCTCGCGGGCCGGGAGGCGGTGAGGAAGGAAGTCCGCCATCGGGCGGAAATCACGCAGAACCATGTCGCCACGCTCGTGCAGTGGTCGCTCGAGCGCCTCAGCCCGCCGGCCCGCACGGCCCTGGAGTTTGCCAGCCTCCTCATGCCGGATGAGATCCCGCTCGCCTGGCTGGAAAAGCTCACCCGCCATCGCCATGCGGAAGCCCTCGCCGAGGCCGCGGACGACCCGCCCAAATGGCCCGCCGTCTGGCGCGAACTCCACGGCCTGCGCCTGCTGCACCCCGCCGCGGACATCGAGGTGGACGCGCAACACGAGGCGCAGCTTCCCGAGACCGTCCGCCTCCACCGGCTCATCGCCGGGCATGTCGCGTTCGGAGTTCAGCCTTCAGGCGGCCCTCCCGCCCCGCGTCGGCTGAAGCCGGAACTCCAAACGGCGTTCGCGGAATTGGATCGGTTTCTGGATGAATTGACGACGGTGTTCGAGCAGCAGGTCGGAAAAGGCGAGGATGCGGCGTTGCGTGCGCAGTATCCTTGGCTGCGAGAGCAACTCGCCCATCTCATTTCCGCCCACCCACCCACCCCTTCGCTGCTCAGTTCGGCGCTCGTTGTTGCTTCTTTTGAAGGACAGCACGGCTCGCTTTCGCGGGCCATTGATTTGACCCAGCGAATCGAGTCTGCGCAGGAAGCCGTCCACGCCAGTAACCCGGCTTCCGAACAAGCGGCGCGGGACGTGTCGGTGAGTTTGAACTTCCTCGCGGACTTTTTGGCCGCTCGCGGGCAGGCCGGG
>CAZUUP010000906.1:0-1725 GCA_964623105.1 uncultured Akkermansia sp. | reverse complement strand
GAAAGCCGAAAAGCCTTTGGCCGACGGCGCCACGGCGCTGGATGAAGTCCACCTCGGAGATTTCGGCTGCGACGGACAGGTATGCGCTGTTCGGATCGGTGAAACTCGCCCGCAGAACGAGAACATCACAATCGCCAAATCCAAAAAAAACCGCGGCCCTCGCCCCCCAACCCTCCTGCTCAAGATTCCCCCGCATCCCAAGTCCCATCTGCACCCGGTTTTTTCCCAATCTGGCGGGTCATGCGAGCCGCCAGCGAATGCCAGCCCCCTGCACGCGGATTCCCTCATCGCCGATCCCTCGCCTCTCTCCTGCCGGATTCCATCTGGTTGTCCGTGCTGGAATTCCAGCCGGGCGGAGAAACTAGCCTTGAGACTTTTCCTTGAACTGATCACCCTTCTCCTCAATCACCTGAGGCTGGTTACATGGAAAGCGCACTCCACATACTGATTGCCGGCAACGAGTCATCCGGACGCCGCCCGCGGCTGCCGCTCCTGCCACGACTCCGCTAAAAATGACCCCGCACCTCCCGGAACCCGGCCAGATCGTCATCGCCCGCCAGCGTCCATTTGTCGTCAGCGACATCCAGACCTCGACGTTGCCCCAGCCCGCTACCGTTCAGCAGCCCATTGCCCGCCAGCACCTGCTGCGCTTGGCGTCGGTGGAAGACGAAGGTCTCGGCGAGGAACTTTCCATCGTTTGGGAACTCGAACCGGGCGTCGCCTGTCTGGAAAATGCCCAACTGCCCGCGCTCAAGGACTTCGACCCGCCTCGGGTTTTCGACGCCTTCCTCGACGCGGTCGCATGGGGTTCGGTCTCCAGCGCTGATGACAAGGCGCTGCAAGCTCCCTTTCGTAGCGGCGTGGAGGTGGACGATTACCAGCTCGACCCTGTGGTGCGCGCCCTGTCCATGCCGCGGGTGAACCTGCTCATCGCCGACGACGTTGGGTTGGGCAAGACCATCGAGGCCGGCTTGGTCATGCCGGAACTCATGCTCCAATATCCGCACACCGGCAAGAGGAACGCCGCCCGCGAGTGGATCGACCTGAAGCCTCTCCAGGCCGCGACGACAGATGCGAAGGAAGAAAAATGAACCGGCTCACAACCACATGAACGTTTTCAACTTCCGCAACCGGATCATCGAAGACTACAGCGGCTACGTCTCGAGCTTCATTTCCATCGCTCAATCCCGCCTCCGCGAATTCGTGGACCGCTGCTTCAAGTCCGGATCACTCTGGCCCGATCCACTGATCCAACTCAACCCGACCTTCAAGCCAGGCAAGACCGTGGCGGAACTGGTGCAGGAAGGTGTGCTCGCACCCGGATGCACCCAGGTTTTCCGCCGCGATAAAACGCAGTCGGTCGGCAGCGGTGAAGACCTGTTGTTTCACCAGCATCAGGAGGACGCGATTCGCAAGGAGAAGGAAGGGCGCAACTACGTGCTGACCACTGGCACCGGCTCCGGCAAGAGCCTTTCTTACATCGTCCCGATTGTGGATCACGTCCTGCGCGCCGGCTCGGGGCGCGGCATTCAAGCCATCATCATCTACCCGATGAACGCGCTGGCCAATAGCCAGTTCGGGGAACTGGAAAAGTTCCTGAAGCTCGGCTTCGCTGGCGGCATGGGGCCGGTCACCTTCGAGCGCTACACTGGACAGGAAGATGAGGAAACCCGCTCGCGGATCATCGCTACGCCGCCGGACATCCTGCTTACAAATTACGTCATG
>CAZUUP010000905.1:0-1727 GCA_964623105.1 uncultured Akkermansia sp. | reverse complement strand
CGACGCCCTCAATCCCCGCGATCTTTCCAACGAACAGCACCTCGACCGCCTTGCCCTCCGCGCCCAACTCTTGCGCGAGTGCGAAGACCACGCCCGCGGCTTCCATCACCTTTATCCTGGCGCGCCCGAGACCGCCCTCAGCGTCCTCCTTCACGAACTCCAGCGCGGCGACGACGAACCCGCCCGCGCCGCTCGCAATCTCCGCTCGCTCCTCCGTGAACTCCCCCGCCATCTCGCCGAGGACGCCGCCGTCGTCACGCAACCCGAACGCGTCTGGCGCAAAACCATGCAGCAAACCTGCGCCGGCGCCGGCTCCCTCTTCGACGCCCTCGCGACCTTCCTGAAAGCGCACGCCCCCGCGCCCACCGACACCCGCGCCCTCGCCGCCGCCCGCCGCGCCTTCACCGACTACGAGGCCGCCGTCAACGCCCGCCCCCTTGCACCCGCCGGTTCCTTCGCCGTCGGTCCTGCCATCCTGCAACGCCGCGTGCGCGACCAGCTCGGCCTCGATTATTCCCTCGCGGAAATTGAATCCCTCGCCCAGGGCGAAGTCGCGCGCATCGGCGCGCTCCTCGCCGCCGCCTGCGCGAAATTCGGCCGCGGAAAAACCGCCGACCAAATCATCCACGACGCCAGCGGCGGGAGCGCGGGCGGCTCGCCCGCGAGTACCAGCAGCCGCACCGCCGAACAAATCATCCACGACGCCCGCGCCAACTGGAATCCCGGCGACGATCTCCTCGGCGTCTATCGCACCGAAACCGCCCGCGTCGCCGACGGCTTTAAAGCCGCCCGCGCCGTCACCTTCCCCAAAGGCGACGAACTCCAGATCCGCCCCGTGCCTGAATTCATGCGGCACCTCTACCCCACCGCCGCCTACTCCCAGCCCGGCGCCTTCGAGAAACGCCAGCGCGGCATCTTCTGGGTCAACGACCTGAGCCTCACCAAAACCACCGCCGCCGAGAAACTCGCCGAACGCCAGCAACACTTTGGCATCAGCCTCACCTCCGCGCACGAAGCCTACCCCGGTCATCACCTCCAGTTCGTCACCGCCAACCGTCATCCCCGCAAATGGCGACGCCTCTTCGCTCACGCCGTGTTCTACGAAGGCTGGACCCTCTGGTGCGAGCAGATGATGGTCGATCTGGCCATCGACCGTTCCCCCTGGCTGCGCGTCCAGCAACTCCACGACGCCCTCTGGCGCTGCCACCGCATCCTCGTCGATCTCCGCCTGCAAACCGGCCGCTACTCTTACGAACAAGCTGCGCGGCATTTGCAAAAACACCTCGGTTTCACCGCCGCCCGTTCCGAGGCCGAGATCAATTGGTATTCCGCCTCCCCCAGCGTCCCCATGAGCTACTGGCTTGGACGCCTCGAAAACGAACGCCTCCACCGCCGCCTCGTCCTTGGCCGCGGCTGGACCCTCCAGCAATTCAACGACTGGCTCCTCAGCTTCGGCACCCTGCCCCAGGCCTGGCTGGAGAAATACGGCCTCGATTAAATCCCTCCCTGCAAGTGTTACCGGGAAGCAGGAAAACTCCGGGTGCACGGGAGCGCAACGTTCATGCCCCGCACGCCCCAAAGTAGCTCGACATTCCAATGTCGAGCATCGCCCGTTCGCCAACCCAGCCGCGAAACCCCACGCCACGACGCGTACCGGACGCCGCCCGAGACGCCCCCCGCCGCGCCCCTGTGTCGCCGACCGACCGCACCCCCCCCGAACCCGCGGC
>CAZUUP010000904.1:0-1737 GCA_964623105.1 uncultured Akkermansia sp. | reverse complement strand
CGCGCCCAAGCCCGAGCCCAAGCCCGAGCCTCTGATTAAAACCACTCCCACCCCCGCGCCCACTCCCATCAAAAAGCCGGAATTCGCCGTCCCAGTCCCCACCCCTGCTCCCGCCCCGCCCCCCACCCCTTCCGCCCCATCAACGCCCCCGACCGCTCCCGCCACCACCACCAACCCCACACCTCCGCCGCCGTCCTCCCCAAATCCGCCACCCAGCAACTCCCCCGGAGGCACGGGCGCCGAACCCGTGCTCGCCCGCCCCGCCTACCGCACCAATCCCACCCCCACCTACCCCACCTCCGCCCGGCGACAGAAACAACAGGGCGTCGTCTGGCTTCGCGTCGAAGTCTCCGCCGCCGGCAACGCCCTCGACGTCGCCATCGACACATCCTCGAGCTTCAAACTCCTCGACCAGGCCGCCCTCGACGCCGTCCGCCAATGGAAATTCGAACCCGCCCGTCAGGGCGAAACCCCCGTCCCCTGCACGGTCCGCATTCCCATCCGCTTCCAACTCGGCAACTGATTCGCCCCCTACGTCCCCAATCCCCCGGTAAATCGCCCACTCAAACAAGCTCCCCCGCTCCCCTTCTTGCGCCTCTTTGCGTTCTTTGCGGCCATCCAAACTTCCCTCCGAATGCTCACGCACAGGGCGTATCTGAACCTCCCTTCGCACTCGCGGTAGCAACACCACCGCCTCCCCCCGTCTTCGAGGGACCGCCCACTACGCCAACCAGCAATCTGACCGAGGTTTTCAAACGGCCCTGCCGCCCAGCTTCCAAGCTAGTCGCCACAGCCTCATATCCCGGTTTTCGCCAGCATTCGAAGCGTCAATGCGGCCCCTCGGCTTGCGCCACGCGCTGCCTCAGCTACGCCGCCAATTGCACCGCCTCACGGTGTTCAATCATTTCCCGTAGCTTGCCCAGCGCCTGATTCTGCAATTGCCGGATGCGCTCCCGCGTGACCCCGAACTTCCGCCCGACCTCCTCCAAGGTCTTCTCGCTACCGCCATCCAGCCCAAACCTCGAACTCAGAATCGTCCGCTCGCGCTCGTTCAGCTTGGTCACAAACTCACGCACCATTCCCGCCAGCGTACGCTCCTCCAATTCCTGATACGGAGTCTCGGCATTCTCATCCGCCACCACATCCGCCAGGCGACCCGCATCCTCGTCCGCACCCAAGGTCGCCTCGAGCGACACCGTTCGCACCGCCATCCGCCGCATCTGCACGATCTTCCGCACCGGCAGCTTCATCTCCTCCGCCAGCTCCTCGTCCGAAGGCTCCCGGCCCAGAATCTCCTCCAGCTTGTGAATCGTCCGCCGCAACCGGTACATCCGGTCCACCATGTGTACCGGCAGGCGGATCGTCTTCGTCTGGTTCGCCAGCGCCCGCTTCATCGACTGCTTGATCCACCACGCGCTGTAGGTCGAGAGCTTCGCCCCTTTGGCCGGATCGAACTTCTCCACCGCCCGCGTCAGCCCGATGTTCCCTTCACTGATCAGGTCCAGCAGCGGCAGCCCGCAATACTCGAACTCCCGCGCAATCTTGATCACCAACCGGAGATTGGCCCGAATCATCCGGTCCTTCGCGGCCATGTCCCCCTGCGCAATCCGCGCCGCCAGTTCAATTTCCTCCGCCGGCGTCAGCAAAGGTGTCTGGCTCACCTCTTGCACATACAGCTCAAACGGCGTCCGCCGCTCACGCGCATTCCGCAGATACCGGGCGTCCTGCTCGATCGCC
>CAZUUP010000903.1:0-1737 GCA_964623105.1 uncultured Akkermansia sp. | reverse complement strand
GGTTGCTCGAATCGTTTGAGGCCTGCCGTGCGGGGTTTGGGGCGCGATGATGGGGTGGTGCTGCGGGGATTGTAGTTGCCCGGGACGGTTGGAGCCTGATTGCCACAGCATGTTGGGGCGGAGCGGGTCGTGGGAGCGGTGCGACGGTGCGATATTCGTGGGACGGAGGTTGGAGAACTGGCGGGGACGGGGCGGCGGATCGTGGCGGGGTAGTTGCGCCGACATCGCCGGGAGGACCGTTTCAGTGAAGCCAGCCGAGGCGGCTCGCGTGGCAACGTGGACGGATGATTGGAAGGCCCGCGGGGAACTCGTGCGCTTTTGGAAACTCTGCCTTGCGCCGGTGCGATGGCTTTTGTTAGCTTCTTCTCCGCTGTTGGTGAGGGTGTTCGTCGGCGAAACAGACAAGTTCGCTGGAGGCATCCAGATTGACAGATTGTTTGGCGGGTTTTTGAGCTTCGGCAGGAAGCCCGCAGGTGGCCGACGTGGCGGAATTGGCAGACGCGCTGGACTCAAAATCCTGTGACCGCAAGGTCGTGGGGGTTCGACCCCCTCCGTCGGCACCAACAAACATTGGCGTTTTGCTCATGCGCTCGACTTGCTGTGACAAGTTAGCGCATGAGCACGCATTCTCCCGCCGCCTCCAAGGGTGGCAATCATACACCCGACGAAATTGCCCTTCTGATCGCAGCCGCAGATATCGCGATCATCCTCGTGCCCGCCGTTACCGCGTCCGCCGGGTTGCATCATCTTCTCCGACTTCCGCGCCCTCGCGACTGAAGCCGAGGGCCGCGCGTGGTTCGTCGTCCGGTCCCAGGCAGCGCTGGCGATCGGCGCCCCGGTGCTGGCCGTGGCGAGTTCTTGCCGCGCTGGGTAATCCCGTTGACGCGCAGCGAAGTGCTGCTTACCGTCCGTGTATAACAAGCCTGTTGCACATGAAAACCGCCAATGTCCGCCAGCTCCGCCACAACTTCGGCAGCGTCCTCGATTGGATCGCCGACGGCCAGCAGGTTGAAATCGTGAAGAAAGGCAAGGTGATCGCCCTCCTCTCGCCCCCGCCGCCGCCTGCCCAACCGAAGAAATTCAAGCTCCCCGACTTCGCCGCCCGGCGGCGGCGCATCTTCGGCGACCGCGTGCTGCCGGGGAACCTCGTGGCCGAAGAACGGGAGAGTTACCGATGGTAGGCTACGCCGACACCGGCTTTCTGGTCTCTCTTTACTTTGCGGAAGCGACGTCCAAGGCGGCGGAAGCAGCCTTGGGACTACATCGCCAGCCCTTCCCGCTGACCCCGCTTGGAATGCTGGAAATGCGGAACGCCTTCAACCTCGCTGTGAAGTGGCAGCGCCTCACCCCGGCGGAGCGCGACGCCCTGTGGCAGGACGTGGAGACCGACCTCGCCAGCGGCTTCCTTGTGCCCACCACCGTTCCCGCCGCCGACTGGCACGCCACCGCGCGCACTTTGAGCGACCGCTATTCCCCGACCGTCGGCACGCGCAGTCTCGACCTGCTCCATGTCGCGGCGGCCAAGCTCCTGAAGACCGACACCTTTTTCAGCTTCGACGAACGCCAGCGGCAGGCGGCGGCGGGCGAGGGGATGGAGATCAAACCGTAAACTTGCGTGATCAGAACATACACGGGAGTTAAAGTTTATTTACGGAAGTCTTCGGGCTGACCTTCGGTAGCTGAAGATCCCGCCCTTTCCAAAAGAGTCTCTTGGGAAGTAGCTGCAAGGCAGGTTGA
>CAZUUP010000902.1:0-1741 GCA_964623105.1 uncultured Akkermansia sp. | reverse complement strand
GGCAACATTTACTGTTCTTCCGAGTGCCGCTGCGAGGCTCGCAAGAGGTCTCAACGGGAAGCCAGTAGAAGGTATCAAAGCACCGAGCGTGGGCGCGAGAACCATCGGCGACGACAGAAACGCCACCGCATGCGCAAGCAGAAACCAAGCGTGACTCATCAGAGTTCTCAGGGACAACCGGCCCATGGTTCTCTACCAACGATCACCGAAGCAGATCTTGCTGCGCGTGAGAGCTCGCCGCACCAGATGCAATGCAGCATCTGTCACTTCCCATGCGGCTTGTTCCTGCGCCACGACTTCTGGCGCGGCGGTCGCAATTTCAAACAACTAATAAGGAGAACACATGCCAATGAACAAGGAAACGGAGGCCGAGGTCCTCCGCCTGTTTCACGCCGAAGGCTGGCGGCGAAACACCATCGCTAAACAACTTGGACTGCACCACTCCGCAGTGGCTCGAGTCCTGGCGAGGAACGGACTGCTGCCAAAGCTGTCCCAAGCAAGACGATCCAAAGTGGACGAGTACATCCCGTTCATCGAGCGCACGCTGGAAAAATATCCCAAACTGAATGCCACCCGGCTCCACCAGATGGTCAGGGAACGTGGATATACAGGCGGCGTCGATCACTTCCGGGACATCGTTGCCGGTTTACGTCCGGCACGAAAAGGCGAGGCGTATCTACGGCTTGCTACTCTGCCAGGCGAGCAAGCCCAGTGTGATTGGGCCTACTTTGGCAAACTCAGGGTCGGAAATGCCGAAAGACGCTTGCTCGCCTTCGTCATTGTATTGTCGTGGTCGCGGCGAATCTTCTTGCGCTTCTACTTTGGCGATTCGACGGCGAACTTTTTGCGGGGACACGTAGAAGCTTTTGACCACTTTCAAGCTGTCTCTCGCGAAGTGCTCTACGACAACTTAAAGTCGGCGGTGCTGGAGCGGGTGGGAGACGCAATCCACTTCAACCCGGATTTACTCTCGCTGGCGGCGCACTATCGCTTTGCACCAAAACCGGTGCCGGTCGCCCGGGCCAATGAAAAGGGACGCGTTGAACGCGCGATCAGGTATGTCAGATCGGCGTTCTTTGCGGCGCGCAAGTTTCGCGACATTGAAGACCTGAATGAACAGGCCCATGCCTGGTGCATTCAGGAAGCCTCACAACGCCGTTGCCAGCAAGACAAATCCATGACTGTTGCAGAAGCATTCGCCCAGGAAAGGACCTGCATGCTTCCCTTGCCAGCTGCTCCATTTTCCGTCTACGAACGAAAGCCAGTACACATAGGGAAGACTCCATATGCCCGGTTCGACCTCAACGACTATTCTCTGCCGCACACATATGCCAACAAGACTGTGGTTGTTGAAGCGACTCTCAAAACGGTGTCCTTCACGGACGGACCAAACATAGTAGCAACGCACTTTCGCTCCTTTGACAAAGGGCAGCAGATCGAGGATGCAGATCACATCGCCGACTTAGTTGCAGTCAAAAGAGAAGCCCATAAGCATCGAGCCATCGACCGCCTTCGCTACGTCGCGCCATCTGCCGAGCAGTTCTTTCTGCGCGCGGCCGAGCGCGGCAGCAATCTTGGACGACTCACGCAGCTCCTCGTCCGCCTTCTCAATCTCTACGGCGCTGCTGAACTGGAAGCCGCATTAAGCGAATCATTGGCACGTGGCAGCATCCACTCGTCTTCCGTTCAGGCAACCCTCGAACGCCGACGTTCTGCGCAGGGACTACCACCGCCCGTGCCA
>CAZUUP010000901.1:0-1743 GCA_964623105.1 uncultured Akkermansia sp. | reverse complement strand
TTACAACCCATTTGTTTTTGAGAGAGTTTTTCATGCGCGGGGTCTTTACCGCAGCGGGACGGGGCTGGCAAACCATTAACCAAATCTCCGCAGTTGAAGAGGACGGCAAAGTGGGTATGCCGCAATCGTATCAGGGGCCACAAGCGCCTCACCCTCGTTCGTTTCCCTTCAACCGGCGGCTGAAGCACATTCTTCAAATACCTCGGGATCTTCGAACGCTGCGCCGCGCGCTGTCCCGTCGTCCCCACCAGTCCCAATACCGCGCCCGTGCGCGAAGTGCTCCCCGGTTTCGCGCTCTCCCCCGGGCGAGGACAAACGCGCCTGTAACGTCCGCTGGCTCACCGGCGAGCCGGTCATTGCCCCGTTCTCAGTCAAGGTCTGGGGACAACCGCGCAACACACTTTTGGTTCCAGCGTTCATTTGTTTGGCGAACTGGCGGCCGGCGCGGCTAGGAGTGAACGGCGTTGTTCCAGATGCCGGAGATATTTTTCCTCCTCGTAGGCTTCAGACTTTTGCCAGCAGCGCCAGAGGATGCGCAGCCATTTGAACGCCAGGGCGTGCAGGATTGCCCAGTGGCCGACCCGCCTGGGCCGCAGGTGAGCTTTGCGGGGATCGGTATCCTTTGGATTTGGCGGCAGTCCCCCGCGGAAACACGGCTGGCATCAATCATCCGCGCGCAGCGTCCAGTCGCCGCCCCAGATGTTTTCGCCGCCGGTTTTGCCCCACGTCATTTCCCGCCTTTGCAGCACCGCGTGGCCATCGCAATAGGAATACACGAATTGCCCGCCGCCATGATACGCGAGCGCTTGGTTCGTCGGGGCAAAGCAGCTCATTTGATCGGCGGTGTGGCGTGTGACGGCGAAGTGGTCATTGCCTCCCCAGTTGCGCGCATCCGGCCGCTCGACGATGGCCAGCGCCTGCGCCGGGGCCGTGACCGCACTTTCCGGCGCGGGCAGATGCTCGCGCGGGTCGGTGGGTGGGACCGGTCCCCAGAAGGTCGAGTAATAGACACCCATGCCCCCATCCTCAATGTTCCGCAGCGGCGAACCGCCCGCCGCGCTGGCCATCTTGGCCTCGGGCATCGAATAGGTCCGCCGCCAGCGGTCCGGTCCATTCATGGAGGGCGGCAGCTTATCCGCCGGACACGTTAGCACCCGGTTGCGTTTCGCCAGCGGAATGGCGTGCGCATTCTTCTCCGCCTCGGTCAAGGTCTGTCCGAGGTAGGGATAGATGTAATCATCGAAACCCAGCACCGGTCCCGTGTCGCCCAGCGGTTTGTAGAGTGCCAGCGGATAATTCTGACCGTGGTCACTGGCATAGAGCAGGGTGGCCTGCGTCAACTGGCGCGCATTGCCGAGACACCGCGTGGTGTAAGCCTTCTGCTTGCTCCGCGAAGACACGGGCAACAATAAACCCGCGAGAATCCCGATAATCCCCAGCACCACGAGCAATTCGATCAAGGTGAAGCCGTGAACTGCGTTCGCAGCACGGCGAGCACGACTAACGCGATCAATCCGCCCGGGGCGTTCGAGTTGCCGCAGAGCGTTGGGGCCGCTCTCACTCTGCTCGGGGGATCGGGTTGGAGTGAGAATTCTCCCAACGGAAAATATGCGCATTGAACCCTGGAACCGTCCCGAGCGTCTCCTCTCCCGCCCTCCGGGCACCCTCTTCTCCATTCCGAATGGAGGAGGGAGACGGGGAGAGGAGGTGCTCCGGTTCATCGAGAGGGCAGGCGTCACTTCC
>CAZUUP010000900.1:0-1743 GCA_964623105.1 uncultured Akkermansia sp. | reverse complement strand
CGCAAAACCCATCGTTGACCCGCCGCCCGGGCTGATTCCCATGAACACGTTTCGCACTACCATTCTCTCCGCGCTGCTGCTCGCCGGCCTCGCCACGGCCGCCGATGCTGCGGACAAAAGGATCCTCCTCATCGCCGGACGTCCCAGCCACGGACCCGGCGACCACGAATTCCACGCCGGCTGCCAGTTGTTGAAGAAGTGCCTCGACAAAGTGCCCGGCATCCGCGCCGAGGTTCACAACATGGGCTGGCCCAAGGACGACGCGGCCTTCGCCGACGCGGATGCGGTGCTCATCTACGCCGACGGTGGCGGCGGGCACCCCGCAATCAAGCCCGAGCGCATGGCGCTGCTCTACAGTCTCGCGAAGAAAGGCGTCGGCATCGGCTGCGCGCACTACGGCGTCGAAGTGCCCAAGGGCGATCCCGGCAAAGCCATGCAGGACTGGATTGGCGGCCATTACGAACACGCGTTCAGCGTGAACCCGATGTGGTCCCCCGAGTTCAAGACCTTTCCCGAACACGCCGTCACCCGCGGCGTGAAGCCCTTCTCCGTCGTGGACGAATGGTATTTCAACATGCGCTTCCGCGAGGACACCAAGGGCCTCACGCACATCCTCGTCGCGACGCCCTCCGATCAGGTTCGCAATGGCCCCTACGTCTATCCCAAAGGCCCGTATCCGCACATCCAAGAAGCCAAGGGCCGCCCGGAAACGATGATGTGGACCCTCGAACGTACCGATGGCGGACGTGGCTTCGGCTTCACCGGCGGGCACAAGCACATCAACTGGGGCAACGACAATTACCGCAAGGTCGTCCTCAACGCCCTCCTCTGGATCGCCAAGGTCGAAGTCCCCGCCGGCGGCGTCGAGTCGTCCGTGTCGGCCGATGACCTCAAGGCCAATCTTGATCCCAAAGGCGGTCCGAAGCCCGCCCCGAAACCTGCCGCCGCCCCCGCGCCGGCGCCCAAACCCTGATCCTCTGACTTGACTCGGCGGCGGTTCGCCCCGCCGCCACTGTCCCCTTGTCGGTTGTCCGCAAAACAATTCTCCGTCAGCAACGACCCACTCAACCCAACATGAAAAATCCTGCATCCCTGAAATCCTGGCTCGTCGCCGGCGCGCTCGCGTCGGCCCTGCCCCTCGCACCCGCCCTCACCGCCGCGCCCGCGCCGGCCAAGGCCGCGGCCAAATCGGCCGCCGCCGCCGATCCCATGCGCGAATCCGCGAACGCCATCGCCGGCCTCGACGTCGGCAAGGGGCTCGTCGCCCAGCTCTTCGCCGCCGAACCCCTGCTCCTCAGCCCTTCCAACGTCGAGGTGGACCACCTCGGCCGGGTCTGGGTTTGCGAAGTCGTCAATTACCGCGGCCGCAAAGGCCAGCGCAAGGAAGGCGACCGCATCCTCATCCTCGAAGACACCAACGGTGATGGCAAAGCCGACAAACAAACCGTCTTCTACCAGGGTGCCGAAGTCGATTCCGCCCTCGGCATCTGCGTCCTCCCGCAGCTCAACAGCAAGGTCACCAAGGTCCTCGTCTCCTGCGCCCCCAACGTCTGGATTTTCACCGACGAGGACGGCGACGGCAAATCCGACAAGAAGGAACTGCTCTTCACCAAGATCGGGCAGCCCCAGCATGACCACTCGACCCACGCCTTTACCTTCGGCCCCGATGGCAAGCTCTACTTCAACTACGGCAACACCGGCAAAGGCGTCTCCGACAAGGACGGCAATCCCATCACCGACCGC
>CAZUUP010000899.1:0-1747 GCA_964623105.1 uncultured Akkermansia sp. | reverse complement strand
CCGCCCGCGCGTCCAGCACCCGCTGCGCCGCCTTCTCCACCGCCGCGCGCTGCCCTGCCGTCGGCGTCGCGGGCCAGGGGTAGTTGTTGTAAACGATGGATACGGAATACTGGTAGTCGCTCTTCATGCGCCCGCAGGTCTGCCGCGTCCACGCCATGTGCATCTTCGATGAAAGGATTCCGAAATGATAAACACTGGCATTGGGGACAACGAGCGCGCTGCCATTTGCGACGACATCCTTGGAGAGGAAGCCAAGCGGGACGTAACGGCGGCGTTCCGAAGAAACCTTTGGGAACAAAAGGTAATCACTTGACGGTTGCCTGTCCTCCCCAACGGCGGCAGGCGTAAGAGCCAACTCAACGGTCGGACCTTTCTTGCTCGCTGATCGGAAAGCGCGGACTCGCTCGATGCGATCCATTACCGGCGGGCAGCCGCGTAAGTCTGCCGGATTAGCATCAGTAAGCCAGAGCACCCATCTCTCGCCGCCGTTGAGGAATTCTTCGCCTCCGATAAACGGGCGGATGTATTGAGCAATTTTGGGATAGTCCCTCAGGAGGTCGGCGCGTTCAGTCGCGTCCAAGACGAAGTGCCCGTCGTCCACAACCTTTGTCCCGAAGACCATCGGCGGCACATCTGCGATTGGCTTCGAGCGCTTCGTCGCTACCGTGTCATTCCCTTCAATGAGATACGGAGAGATATTGCGGACGACGGAGACGGCGGGATTGAGCGGGTCATGGTCGTAGTCGTAGAGCTTTTTCTCCGGCACGTCGCCCAGTCCAAAGCCGATGATGACAACGTGGACGTGCGCTTTCCCGCGCGCCTCGCTCTCCCACGGAAAGGTTCGGTGGGCGAAGTGAATCTTCACGTGATAACGGGAGAGCAGATAACTCCAGAGGACACTCACCTGCTCGCCTTGAGTAATGGAGTTCGTCGAGACGAAGGCGACTCTCGCCGCAGTGCCTTGAATGTATTCCGCCGCGAGCCGATACCAGCAAGTTACGAAGTCGAGGACGCCTGCACCTTGCACCTTGCCCCAAACAGCATCCATGTCCGCCTTCTGTGATGGGTCTTGCTCCTTTTTCCCCACGAACGGCGGATTGCCGAGGACGTAGCTGCATTGGTCGGGCGGGAGGACTTCCTTCCAATCCTTGCGCAGCGCGTTGGCCACGTGGATGTGCGGGCTGCTGCGCAGCGGGATGCGGCGGTAGAGCTGCGTGAAGGCCACGCTGAGCGCCATGTTCGCCTGATGGTCGGTGAGCCAGAGCGCGACTTCGGCGATGCGGCCGGGGAATTCCTCGATCTCGATGCCGAACATCTGGTCCACGTTGATGAGGGAGAGGTTGAAGACTTCGGCCTCGCCCATCTGCTGCTGGCCGGCGTGGAGTTCGAGGAGGATTTCCAGTTCGAGGGCGCGCAGTTCGCGGTAGGTGATGACGAGGAAATTGCCGCAGCCGCACGCGGGGTCGAGGAAGCGCAGGGCGGCGAGCTTTTTCTGGAGGGCGCTGAGGCGCTCGCGTTTGCCGATCTTGAGCTGCTTCGCGCGGTTGAACTCGGCGCGGAGGTCGTCCAGGAACAGGGAGCGGACGACCTTGAGGATGTTGCGCTCGGCGGTGTAGTGCGCGCCAATCCGTCGGCGCTCCTTGGCATCCATCACCGCTTGAAAGAGCGAGCCGAAAACGGCGGGCGAAATGGTGTCCCATTCAAACCCGCAACAGGCGAGGAGCTTCGCGCGCATGGCGCTGGTGAA
>CAZUUP010000898.1:0-1750 GCA_964623105.1 uncultured Akkermansia sp. | reverse complement strand
CGCGCCCGATCTGAGGAAGAAACTGAGAACCTGTTTGAGAGCCCCCGTTGGGAGTGCCGCGCTTACGCGGTTCAGGCGTTGCCCGATCCGCGGGCCGCGTAAACGCGGGACTACAAACTCAGCACCGGCGTTGGTCGGGCTGCGGTGTCGAGATGCGCCAGAACGATCCCCTTGTGGCGTCATTCCACCCTCAGCTTGACAGGTCGAGTCCGGGTAATACCGTATTACCCATGACGACGCTTACTTTCAAGCTACAGGACGACGAGGCGCGGAGCCTGCGGGCGGCGGCGCGGCGGGCGGGGCTGACGGTCTCGGAGTTTGTGCGCCGACGGCTGCGGACGGACGGCGCTGAAGCGAAGCCGGTGGGGCGGATCAAATGCCGCCACACCGGGGCGATGATCTTCGCCCCGGCCCCGCAGCATCCGCCGCTGAGCACGGCGGCGGTAAGGGAAATGCTGGCTGATTTCCCATGAAATACCTGCTGGATGTGAACGTGTTGGTGGCCTGGGGTTGGGCCGATCATGCGGATCATGACCGGGTGGCGCGCTGGATCGCCAAGGTGATGCGAAAGGGAGGAGTGGTCCTGTTGACTTCGGCGGTGCCGCAGTTGGGTTTTGTGCGCGTCTCGGTGCAACGGACGGGCGGGCAGGTGACGCCGGAGGCGGCGGGCCGGGTGCTGGCGGGCATGTTGCATTCGCTGGGTGCCGGGCATGAGTTTCTCCCGGATGATCGGGACGCGTTGCAATGGCCGGAGTGGTGCCAGTCAGCCGCGAGAACCACGGACGCCCACCTGATCGCCCTCGCCCAGGCACACGGGGCGGAACTGGCGACGCTGGACCGGGGAATTCCAGGCGCGTGCGTGATTCCGTGAGGTGGCGGCGGGGACGACGGACGAAGGGCCGGAAGGCGAGAGGTGCGGTCGGTCTGCCGGACAGCCTCTTTACGGATCAGGTCAGGGGCTTCGTTTCGCCGGCGTGGAGGTGGGCCTCGAACAGGTGGTAAACGACGGCGCGTTCCCCGGCGAAGATGACTTCGATTTGCATTCCGGGACGGATGGCGAAGAGGTAGCGGTAGCTTCCGACCCGGAGCCGGTAATAGCCCGCCAGTCGTCCCTGCAAGGCGAGGATGTCTCTTTGCCAGAGACCGAGGTTGATAAGGGTACGCTTGCTTTCGGACGGGCGGGCGGGCGGCAGGGAGGAGACGAACTCGATCATCTGCCGGGCGGGTTTAATCCGGTATGGCATCGAGGGTGCCGAATTTTGTCCGGCGAGCTTCGTATGCTTTCAACGCTCGCATGGCGCGGGGGGCGGCGAGGATTTCCTGCGTTTCAAGTGCCGTCGCCATGAATTCCTTGGAGACGATGAAGCACGCCACTGCGCCGCGATTGGTGACGGTGACGACGGATTTGGTTTTCGCCAGCTTGGGGAACTGCGCCTGCGCCTGCGCTACCGCATACGTAACTGTGGCCATGCGAAGGCGGTAGTCCGATGCTGGGCCAGCGTCAATCGGTGGTCGGCTGCGCCCGGTGGTCCTTACTCCCGTTGGAAATCTCGCGTGGACGCGGCTCAGGCGTCGCCTGGCCTGCGGGCCGCGTAAACGCGGGACTACAAACTCAGGGGTTCGCGGCTCCAGTGGTCTAGCAAACAGCCCCGCAGCCCAGCGGGCGAAAGTGAATAGCCCAGCACTTGGGCGCTGGGTCCGCGTCGGCAAGGAAGCAAGTCCCGGCAGGGACGAAAGACTCCGTGCGCCA
>CAZUUP010000897.1:0-1753 GCA_964623105.1 uncultured Akkermansia sp. | reverse complement strand
CCACCGTGCGCGACGCCATGACCGGCGTGGTGCTCGGAAAAGATGTGCGCGAAGTGACGCTGGAACTCGAGGCCGTGCAGACCCGGATGCTGCTGCTGGAGTAGCCATGGGACCATCTCAGCCGTTTGCAACCGATTCCCATCTCATTAGCACCCGGCTTCAGCCGGGTGTTTGGGCCGGGAAAGGGGCGCAACCGCTTCAGCGGTTTTCCTCTCTGGCTGCTGTTGCTTCCGCCGGTGCCAAAGCCGTTGAAACGGCTGTCCGATTCTCTTTCCGCGCAACACCCGGCTGAAGCCGGGTGCTAATGAGAAGGGCAAGAAACCGAGTTGAGCTGTTTCTCTTCCGCCAACCAACCGCCGCCTTGCCTCCCTCCCCGCACAATCTAAACTCCGCCGATGCCCACCAGACCAAAGCCGAAGCTGAAGCCAAAGCCAAAGTCCAAGCCGAAACGTAAGCCCGCGGTCCGCGCCCGAGCCGTCGCCCGATCCGCGCCGGTTTTCGAGACTCTGTTGCACGACCTCCGGGAAGTCATCCGCGTCGGGCGACAGCAGGCGTTGCGTGCGGTGGATGTCGTCCAAGTGCGCACCTGCTGGGCGGTTGGACACCACATTGTTGAATTTGAGCAAGGCGGCGCGGCGCGGGCCACCTATGGACGCGGGCTGCTCGACCGTCTGGCCCGCCACCTGACGGCCGAGTTCGGGAAGGGGTTTGATGCCTCGAACCTGCGTTACATGCGGCTCTTCTACAGCGCCTTCCCAAATTGTGACGCATTGCGTCACGAATTGAGCTGGACCCATTACCGCACCCTGCTGCGCGTCGAGGAGACCGCCGCCCGCGAGTGGTACATGAACGAAGCCGTCGCCCAGAACTGGAACACCCGCGCCCTCGAACGGCAGATCGGGACGCTCTACTACGAGCGGCTGCTGGTCAGCAAGGACCGGCAACCCCTGCGTGACGAGGCCGCGAAAAATGTCGCCGCGCTGCCGCTGACGCCGCGGGATTTTGTGCGAGAGCCGGTGCTCCTTGAGTTCCTTGGCCTGCCCCACACCGGCAAACTGCTGGAGTCGAAACTCGAGGACGCCCTCATCGACCACCTGCAATCCTTCCTGCTCGAACTCGGCAAGGGCTTTGCCTTCGTAGCCCGCCAGGAGCGAATCAGCACCGAGTCCAAAGACTTCCACATCGACCTGGTGTTCTACAATTACCTGCTCAAATGCTTCGTGCTCTTCGACCTCAAGACCGAGGAGCTTACCCATGGTGACATCGGGCAGATGGACATGTACGCGCGGATGTATGACGACCAGCGCCGTGGCCCCGATGACAACCCGACCGTGGGCATCATCCTGTGCGCGCAGAAGGACGCCTCGGTCGTGCGCTACTCCGTTTTGCACGGCCACGAGCACCTCTTTGCCACCAAATACAAACTCATCCTGCCCAGCGAGGAAGAGCTGCGCCTGGAGTTGGTGCGTGAACAACAAGTCCTCGCCGCCGCCCGCTCGAGAAATAAACGGTAACTACTCAGGTGAGCCGATTTGGATGAATCACCGAGACACGATGAACAAAGAGAAGACCCGGAATTCGCCGGCTGGGACTGGTTCACTGATTGGTGACTTATTTGAGCCGCCGCCGTCCCCCGCCCAACCCATGAAACAATTCCTCTTCAGTGTCATCCTGCTTACCCAGCTATCCTCCCACCGACTCACCGCCGAAGTTGCGATCACCGAACTCCCCGACCGGATTCGCGTCACCATCG
>CAZUUP010000896.1:0-1760 GCA_964623105.1 uncultured Akkermansia sp. | reverse complement strand
ACGTCGCGCAACTTGCGACTCACCATGCCGCCGTCGCCGTCGAACCCGGACTCGGGCTCGCCAGCGGACATCCCGACACCTCGTACCAAAAGGCCGGCGCCACCCTCGCCGCCGACCGTCGCGCAGCACTCGCCACCGCCTCCGTCGTTCTGCGCCTCCGTCCGCCACCCGGCGACGACGTCGCCGCCCTGCTTCCCGGAACCGTTCACATCAGCCTCCTCGATCCATTTCGCAACCCCGCTCTCCTCGAACAACTGGCCGCGCGGGGCGTAAGCGCCATCGCGATGGAACTCATTCCCCGCACCACTCGCGCGCAAGCCATGGACGCCCTGTCCTCGCAAGCCAGCCTCGCCGGTTACGCCGCCGTGATCCTCGCCGCGGCCGAATTGAACCGCAGCTTCCCGCTGATGATGACCCCGGCCGGCACCATTCCCCCCGCCCGCGTCTTCGTGATTGGCGCCGGCGTCGCCGGTCTCCAGGCCATCGCCACGGCCAAACGCCTGGGCGCCCGCGTCGAGGCCCTCGACACCCGTCCTGGCGTCGCCGAGCAGATCGCCTCCGTCGGCGCCCGGCCCGTCCAGATCGATCTCGGCGAAACCTCCGCCACCCAGAGCGGCTACGCCCGCGCGCTTTCCCCCGAACAACTTCAGCGCCAGCGCGAAGCCCTGCAACGCTGCTGCGCTGCGGCGGACGTCGTGATCACCACGGCCCAGGTCTTCGGCGGCACCGCGCCCATCCTCGTCACCGCAGCCGCTCTCGAAGGGATGAAGCCCGGCAGCGTCGTCGTCGATCTTGCCATCGAATCCGGCGGCAACGTCGAGGGCGCCATCGCCGGACAAATCAGCGAACACCACGGCGTTAAAATCATCGCCCTCCCGCACTTCGCCGCGCGCGTCCCCGCAGCCGCCAGCCAGGTCTATTCCGCCAATCTCACCGCACTCCTCGCCGCGCTGCGCGACCCCGCCACCGGCAATCTCGTCATCCGGCCCGACGACGAACTCACCCAAGCCTGCCTCGTCACCCACGCCGGACGCATCTGCCACCCACGCTTTGCCCCCAACCAATCCACCGCTCCGCCACCATGACCCCCGAAACCCTCATCCTCCTGCTCTTCATCTTCGTCCTCGCCACCGCCCTCGGCTGGGAGCTGATCGCCAAAGTGCCCTCCACCCTGCACACCCCGCTCATGTCCGGCTCCAACGCCATCTCCGGCATCACCGTGGTCGGCGCCCTGCTCGCCACGGGCACCGCCGGCGGCGACACTCTCAACACCATCCTCGGCGTCACCGCAGTCACCCTCGCCACCATCAACGTCGTCGGCGGCTACCAGGTCACCGATCGCATGCTCGCAATGTTCCGTCCGAAAAACAAAGGCAACGACAAGCCATGAAGACCGGCGTGGAACTGGCCTATCTGCTGGCCGCCATCCTGTTCATCGTCGGGTTGAAACTTCTCGGCCGGCCGCAATTCGCCCGGCGTGGCAACGCGCTCTCCGCCACGGGCATGCTGCTCGCCCTCGGCGTCACCCTGCTCGAACGCTCGATCCTCGACTACCGCGGCATCATCGCCGGCCTCGGCCTCGGCGGCACCTTCGGCAGCCTTCTCGCCGCGCGCGTGGCCATGACCGCGATGCCGGAAATGGTCGCGCTCCTCAACGGTTTCGGCGGCCTCGCCAGCCTCCTCGTCGGCTGGCTCGAACAACGCCAGCACCCGGTCATGGGGGTCGGAACCGCGGCGGCCATCGCCCTCTCTGTCCTGGT
>CAZUUP010000895.1:0-1763 GCA_964623105.1 uncultured Akkermansia sp. | reverse complement strand
AGCGGTGACTTCGTGGTGGGTACCAAGGTCAAAATCACCACCCTCACCAAAACCGCCAACTATACGCTCACCGCCACCGACCCCGGCATCATCTTCGCCGATGCCACGGGTGGGGCCGTGACGATTACCCTCCCTGCCGCTTCGGCCTCCACCATCGGCGTCGAATACAAGGTCTTCAAAGTGGATAGCAGCGGCAACGCCGTGACCGTCGCCGGCAATGGCGCAGACACCCTGCTCACCGGCTCTACCACCAGCACCACCGCCCAGTCCAACTGCCTCAAGGTGATGGGCTACACCGCCACCTCGTGGATCGTCAATAAAACCCAGTAACCCACCCCACACCATGCCCAACACCTTCGCCTACGAACCCACCCCCGGCTCGGGACTGGTCTGCCCCGAGGCCGTGCTCGGGCCTTTCACCCAGCTCGCCATCAACCGCGACGCCGGCACCGTCTTCGTTCGCTTCCCGATCCACGCCAGCGCCGAGGCGCTGGCCGCGGGCAAGTCCCCGGTGGGAACCGTCGAGCGAATCTTCGCCGGCGACGAGGCCCAGCAACTCAAGGCCCAACACGCCGCCCTCTTTGCCGCCCTGGTAGCCGGCGCCGCCCCCATCGGCGAGAGCCTCATCCCCGCCCCGCCCGCAGCGTAACCTCCGCCCCCGATCATGGCCGACGGCGAGCATAATATCCGGATCACGAGCACTGCGGACACGTCCGGGGTGCAACAGGCCGCCGCCTCCGTCCAAAACCTTGGCGCGCAGGTCAACGCCACCGCCACCGCCGCCCAGCAGGCCGCCGCCAAACAAACCGCCGCCGCCGCCGCCCAAGCCAATGCCGCCGGACAGCAAGCCGGCGCGCCCGCCGCCCTGCTCGACGGTCTGCTTTCCAAGGTGCAAAGCCTTCCCGGTGGCGGCATTCTCACCAACCTCTTCCAATCCGGCCCCGCTGTCGCCGCCATCGGTGCGGTTGCCGGGGCGTTCGCCGCGATCAACCGCGGCCTCGAAGAATACGCCAACCGCCAGGCCATCAACACCCGGCTCGACCAGCAGCTTGCCAACTCGGGCCGCCTGACCGGCGAATACCGCGCCCAACTCCACGACCTCGCCGAAGAGTTCAGCAAGGCGTCCGCCATCGACGGCGGCAAATGGCTCGAAGCCCTTGGCAAAATCCAAGGCAAAGGCACCAGCGACGACCTCGCCAAGAACGCCACCGCCCTGAAAAACCTCGCCGCCGCGACGGGCGACGTTGACCTCGCCGCCACCCTTCTTTCCCGCGCCCTGTCCGGCAACTTCGCCGCCCTCAGCCGCTACGGCTTCAGCATCGACGAGAACGCCAGCAAGACCGAGAAGCTCCAGCAACTCATGGAGCAGGCCGCCAAGCGCGGCGCCGGGGTATTCGAGGCCAACCTCGCCACCCTGACCGGCCAAAAGCAGCGCCTCTCCGCCGCCACCTCGAACCTGTTCGAGGGCATGGGCCGCTTGGCCTATCAGATGGGGTTCGGTTCCAGCACCGCCCGCGCCCTGACCACCGCCATCGAGTGGCTCAATTCCAAGCTGCCCGGCACGGACGAAGTGGTGGGCGGCATCACGAACAAGTTCAATAATTTCGCGAAGGCAGCTGGAATTGCCGCCGGTCAGACAAGCGACTTCAGGTCCGCTGCCGGCGGATTGGGCGACGACATCGACAGCACCGGCACCCACGCCCATGACGCCGCCGAGGAAATGAACAAGCTGGCGCAGGCTATTGACGCCGTGACCGCTGCCG
>CAZUUP010000894.1:0-1768 GCA_964623105.1 uncultured Akkermansia sp. | reverse complement strand
GCCAACCTCACCCTCGACGAGTTCGCCTTCCACGAGAAGCCCGACGAAATCTGGCGCGCTGTTTACCCGAGCATCAGCAACCCCCTCCGCGGCCAGTTCCGCATCCGCATCGTCAGCACCCCGAACGGCACCGGCAACAAGTTCCACGACCTGTTCACCAAGGCGAACTCGTGGTCGAAGCACAAAATCGACATCCACACCGCCGTCGCCCGCGGCCTGACCGTGGACATCGACACCCTCCGCGCCGGCCTCGACGACGCCGAAGGTTGGGCACAGGAATACGAGTGCCAGTTCATTGACTCCGCCGCCGTACTGCTCCCCTACGACCTGATTGCCAAGGTCGAAAGCGCCGAAGCCACCGTCGCCGTCGCCCCCGAGTTTTGGAAGCTCACCCAACGCCGCCCCCTCTACCTCGGTATCGACTTCGCCCGCCGCCGCGACCTGTCCGTTTGCTGGACGGACGAGCTGGTCGGCGATGTCCTCCACACCCGCGAAGTCTTGGAAATGCGCGGACTGAGCACCCCCGACCAGATCGAAATCCTCCGCCCCCGCATCCAAGCAGCCCACCGCGTCGCCCTCGACTACACCGGCTCCGGCACCGGGATGGGCGATTACCTCGTCAAGGAGTTCGGCGAATGGAATCCCGACAAGCATCTGTACGGGAAGATCGAACTCTGCACCTTCACCAACGCCTTCAAGGTGGACATCTTCGCCAAGCTGCGGATGCACATCGAGGCCCTCAAAGCGCGGATCCCCGCCAGCCGCGCCATCCGCGAAGACCTGCATAGTATGCAGCGCGTCGTCACGGGGAACGGCACCGTCACCTACCGCGCCCCCCACACCGACGACGGCCACGCCGACCGCTGCACCGCCAAAGCCCTTGCCCTGCGCGCCGCTTCCTATGGCCTGCACACCCCCGGCATCGTCCGCCCTGCCGGCGGACGCCGCGCCGCCGTCCTCGCCGACCGCAGAAACCGGGAGGTGTTTGTCTAAATGAACTCCGCCCTCATCCCCCTACCCCCGCTCGCCGCCGCCGCCCCGGCCAAGACCGCCCGCCTGACCCGCACTGGCGACCGCATCCGCAGCGCCAACCGCTGGCGCGCCCAATACGATCCTCTCCGCAGCTTCACCCTCTCCCGTGCCGTCGCTTTGCGTGAAGCATGGTTCCGCGGCGAGATGGCCGATGTCCAATGGACCTACCTGTGGGCGGAGACCAGCGACCCCGATTTGTTCGCCCTCCGCGAACTCCGCAGCGCCGCCATCGCGGAAATGGATTGGAACATCAAAACCGTCTCGGACGACTCCGCCGACTTCGACCCCGCCCTGGCCGAAGCTCAAGCCCACGCCCTCCGCGCCGCCTACGACGCCCTCCCCAACCTCGCCGAAGTCATCGATCACCTCGCCACCGCCACCTTCCGCGGTTACGCCCACGTCGAAAAGCAGCGCGACGCCGACGGCCGCATTGCCCGCCTCGAGATCGTGGATCAATGGAACGTGGTGCGCGACGGCTTCCGCGGCCCGTGGCGTTACAACCCCGAGGCCCGCAACACCAACTTCGTCGGCCTCGGCGACCAGCCCGAGCTGAACGATGACAACTGCATCATCGCCCTCGGCACCGACCGGCACATCAATTTCTACGCCCTCCCCAAATTCGTCCGGTGCAGCATGGTCGAGAAGGATTGGACGGCCTTCCTTGAAATCTACGGATTGCCCTCCGGCGTCATTACGATGGGTCCCAATCAAAACCCCGACGCCGCCGCCGATGAAG
>CAZUUP010000893.1:0-1775 GCA_964623105.1 uncultured Akkermansia sp. | reverse complement strand
CGGGTTGCAATTCGCCCCGCAAGACAACACCCGCATCACCGTCGGGGTGGACCGCTTCGTGGATTTTTCCGTGTTCCTGCCGGGACAAAACTACACCGCGACAACGGTCGGCACGCGCGTACACCAGAAGGTTTTCACCAAGGGAGTGCTCACGGTCGGCGGCGGCTACCAGCGGACGGAATTCCACGCGGCCGGGTTGACTGTTCCGGCAGCGCTGCGAAACGACGACTTTTGGTATGGAGTGGCCGGTTTCGACTGGAATTTTGACCGCCACTGGACCGTGGGCATTCTGTACCAACACCGCGAAAACGCCTCGACCCTCCAGCAACTCAGCTTCGTCAACAACCAGGTCAGCGTGCAGGCCTCGGCCCGGTTTTGAGACCGTGCCCACGGAGTCGCGAATCCATCCCGGGTGACCGTCAACAAAGGAGATCCTGTTCCCCATTTCGGGGAGGATGGAGCGGAAATAATCATTTATCTTTGGAAATCAATCCGCCGGCATGGTATTGGTGGTGGCTCTTTATGAACATTGTTTCTGCTCTCAGCGCAGGGTTGGTTTGCTTCCTTTCCGTTGGCGAGGCATCCGCCCAGTCCGTCTTGAATCGCAACGGGCGGATTCCCGATGTCTTCGGTGCGCCGGCCACCAAAGTTCCGGTCAATCCCCGGGCGGTCAATTTTGAACCGCCACCGGTGAACGTGCCGCCCACCTCTTATGTCGTGACGCCCGCCATCCCCGCCGGAAGCCGTTCCGCGTCCATCACGTCCCCATCCGCCTCAGCACGGTCCTTTGTCCCCGCGGCAACCACGGGTTCGGGAAACACTCCCTCCGCATTCAATGACCCCATCCTCTCGAAGTTTTCCATTCCAGTCAGCGTGCCGCCGACCCCGTCTGCCGCGAATAGCACCCCCACCGCAGCGTCCACCCCGGCCTTCCAGCGCGAGTTTTCCCGTGTAACCAGCCTGCCGCCGACATTCCCATCGACCGCACCCTTTGCCCCCGCGCCGGTTTCAGTTGTTTCGTCCACCATCCCTGTCTCGTCGCCCGCGGCATCCGTTCCGCTCCCCGCGATCTCACCACCGTCGGTATCCGTGGCACCCCCTCCTCCGGTGTCGTTCCCACCGCCACTCCCCATGGCTGCGCCGACGGCGGTGACAGCGACCACAACCCGGAGCGGCAACCTGCCTTCGCCGCCAACGACCGTCTCCGCACCCCGGCCAACCATCGCCCGCGGAACCATCCCCTCGACGACCTTTTCCCCAGCCCCGGAGCTCACGATTACGCCCGTCCAAACGATGACCCGAAACACCGCAACATCGGTAATCCCCGGCAACCGTTACTCGTCCCTCCCCAGTGCGCCCCTGTCCGTTCCCCCGCCCCGCACCACCGCACCCGCCCTGTTCGCCAGCGGCGGAGCGTCGAGTTCCAGCAAATCTTATCAGCTTTCTCCAAATGACCTGCTCGAATTGAAGGTCTTTCAAGAACCCGACCTCGACACCAAGGTGCGAATCTCCAAAGACGGCACCGTCACCCTTCCGCTGATCGGCAACATGAAGCTGCAAGGAATGACCGTCGAACAGGCCGCCGCCACCATTCGCGACCAACTCGACCGCCGTTTTCTGGTCAACCCGCAGGTCAACCTGACCGTGGTCGATTACGCCAAACGACGATTCACCGTCATGGGCGAAGTGCAGAAACCCGGCAGCTTCGAGATTCCCAACGAAGAAAACGTGAACCTGCTTCAGGCCATCGCCCTCGCCGGCGGCTAAACCCGCAT
>CAZUUP010000892.1:0-1776 GCA_964623105.1 uncultured Akkermansia sp. | reverse complement strand
GCCCGCTGAGCCCAGTCGATGCGGCGGTCGCTCTTGGTGGGGTCTTCGTGGCCGGTGATGACGGTGAGGCTGGAGCAGAAATCCCGGTGGGTGACGGGAATGCCGGCGTAATTCGGGGCGGCGATGACGGAGGAGATGCCGGGGACGACTTCGAAGGGCAGCCCGGCGGCGGCAATTTCCTCGGCTTCCTCGCCGCCGCGGCCGAAGACGTAGGGATCGCCGCCTTTGAGCCGGACGACGCGGTTGCCGGCGGCGGCCTTGGCGATGAGAAGTTGGTTGAGGTCTTCCTGCGGGATGGCGTGATCCCGTGAGCGCTTGCCGCCGTAAATAAATTCGGCCGACTTGGGGGCGAGGCGCAGGAGGTCAGGGTTGACGAGGGCATCGTAAACGACGACGTCGGCCTGCCGCAGCAGTTCGGCGCCGCGCAGGGTGAGGAGACCGGCGTCGCCGGGTCCGGCCCCGACGAGATAGACAATTCCAGTTTTCTTCATCGCGTTAAGATTGGGTGCCGGCAGCGGGGCTGTCGGCGGAGATGCTGCGAACGGCGCGGACGCTAGCGGCGGGCGGGGCGGGATACAAACAACAAAGCGGTTGTTTTTTGGGGAACGGGGAAGGGCGGGGCGACGGCCGCCCGATTGCGGGGTAGCGGGAAGTTGTGGGAACCGTCGCGAGTACGGGGTTCCAGGGCGGCGTCTTGGAGAGCGACGGGCGGTTGTGTTGTCCGGGTCGCACCGGAAAGGTCACGGGGGCCTTTGGGTCCAGTGATACGTTGGCCGACTGCAGCGTCCCGTCCCTGAGCACGGCCAATGCGGATCAGGGCGTCGTCGCTTCGTTGGCTGGGATCCGCCGTTCGAGCGGGCCGGGCCTCGGCCGGCAACTTCGAGATGCCCGGTTTCGGTTGGCGGGCGGAAGAAAAACATCGCCTTTCGGGAGGCGAGGTGGCAAACCAGCGCGGCCATTTGGGCGCGATGCGACGGGTGTTCGTGGCGTGGTGATCACAGTGCGACACGTTGGGAACAAGCCCCGGGGTTCGCCGGGTGAATTGCGGAATTTGAGTCGATGAAGAAAGCGGAAAACAAGGGCGCGGAAGCCGCGCCGAAGAAATTACGGCTGGGATTGCCAAAGGGCAGTCTCCAGGACGCCACGATTGAGAAGATGGCCAAGGCGGGCTTCAACGTGCAGTTGAGCAGCCGGTCGTATATTCCCTATGTGGACGACCCGGAGCTGGAGATCCGGCTGATCCGGGCGCAGGAAATCAGCCGGTATGTGGAGCATGGTTATCTGGACGCGGGGATCACGGGGCACGACTGGGTGATCGAGAACGGTTCCAAGGTGCATGAGGTCGGCGAGTTCATTTTCAGCAAGGTCAGCCGGCAGCCGACGCGGTGGGTGCTGGCGGTGCCGGAGCATTCGCCGGTGCAGTCGGTGAAGGATCTGGCGGGCAAGCGGATCGCGACCGAGGTGGTGAACATCACCAAGCGCTGGTTGCGCAAGCACAAGGTGCGGGCGGAGGTGGAGTTTTCGTGGGGGGCCACGGAGGTGAAGGCGCATGAGTTGGTGGACGCGATCGTGGAGGTGACCGAGACGGGGTCGTCGCTCAAGGCGAACAAATTGCGCATTGTCGAGACGCTCCTGGTGTCCACCCCGCGCTTGATCGCCAACCGGGAAATCTGGGCGGACGGATGGAAGCGGCAGAAGATTGAGACGCTGTCCCTGCTGCTTCGCGGGGCGCTGGAGGCCGAGCGGGTGCCGAGGTGAAGGTTGCGGGGGTGACCG
>CAZUUP010000891.1:0-1794 GCA_964623105.1 uncultured Akkermansia sp. | reverse complement strand
CCGGGCGGCGGGACTGCGGGTGTGGTTCGATGAGTGGGTCATCCAGGCGGGGGACATCATCGCGCTGAAAGTGGATGAGGGGCTGGAACAGTCGCGGGTGCTGCTGCTGTGCATTTCGCCGGCGGCACTAGCCTTGGGGTGGGTTGCGCTGGAGCGGAGCACCGCCGTGCACCGCGATCTGGCCAATGCTTGCCTCCGGTTCATCCCGCTCCTGCTGGGCGACTGTGCTCTCCCGGATACGCTCTGGCGCTACAGGTATCTGGACTTCTGCGAAGAAACCCAACGCCTCGCCACGCTCTACGAGCGGAAGCTCACCGCGTTGGAGGCGTTGAAGAAGTCGCTGCTGCACCAAGCCTTCACCGGAGAACTTTAAGCCATGCCATTCACAGCCTATCTTCCTCAAGGTTTCACCCACAGCCACGAGAGCCGGATGTTTCACGAGTTGGCTACCTCGCGGGATAAGGCTTGGGGTGATACCGATTCCGAAGGGTGCAACGGAGAGGGAACTTTCCAGGATGCTCGAGAAAAACCGGACCGAGGTTGCTCTTGTCTGCCAACGGAGAGGCCGTTTCGTTTCGCCAGACAGTCCGTTGCCCAACCACATAATTCCAGGAGTTTGTGACTATTTCCGTGTTGTTCCCAACATCATTTCCATGAACAGGGGCGAGGTAAAGATGGGATGGCCATGAACGAAACCGCAGCCGCGAAAGCGCCCGTGATTCTGAAGGTGAAAGACAAGAACGGTCAATTGACGGAGAAGTTTTATGCGCGTAACGACAACTCGTCGCAGCAGATTCCGCTCAGCGAGATGAACGCCTACGTCAAAGAGGGGTTCCATTCATGAGCGCAGATTCAGAAATGCCGCCGGGCGGGCAGTTCCTTGTTTACCAGACCGAGGACGGGAAGCTGAAGATTGATGTGCGGTTCGAGGGGGAGACGGTGTGGCTCACGCAGCAGCACATGGCGGAGCTTTTCCAGACGACCCAGCAGAACATCAGCCTGCACCTCCAGAACATCTACGAAGAGGGCGAATTGCAACGGGGGGCAACTCACAAGGAATCCTTGTCGGTTCGACAGGAGGGCGCGCGCTCAGTTCGGCGTCGGGTGGATTACTATAACTTGGACGCCATCCTTTCCGTCGGCTACCGGGTGAAAAGCGCGGTGGCCACCCGCTTCCGCATCTGGGCCACGCAGCGGCTGCGGGAATACATTGTGAAGGGATTCGTGCTCGACGATGAGCGGCTTAAGAATCCCGACCTGCCGTTCGATTATTTCGAGGAGTTGATGCGGCGGATTCAAGACATCCGCACCTCGGAACGGCGGTTCTACCAGAAGATCACGGACATTTACGCGACGAGCATTGATTACGACCCCACGCAGGAGGTGAGCCTGCTGTTTTTCAAGACGGTGCAGAACAAGGTACATTGGGCCATCACCGGACAGACGGCGGCCGAGATCATCCACGAGCGGGTGGATGCGGCAAAACCCAACCTCGGGCTGACGAACTGGCGGGGCGCGGTGATTCGCAAACAGGATGTCGCCATCGCCAAGAACTACCTGACTGAACCGGAGCTGGCGGCGCTGAACAACCTCGTGGAGCAATATCTCATCTTCGCCCAAGGCCAGGCCATGCGCCGGGTGCCGATGCACATGGCGGATTGGGTTCAGAAACTGGACGGCTTTCTGACCTTGAACGAGCGGGACATCCTCACCCATGCCGGGCGCGTTTCGCATGAGATGGCGCAGGCCAAAGCTGAGTTGGAATACGAGAAGTTCACGGCGCTCCCTGCCGGT
>CAZUUP010000890.1:0-1798 GCA_964623105.1 uncultured Akkermansia sp. | reverse complement strand
ACCGCCACCGAGTCCGCCCGCGCGGTGGCGTAGGTCACTGCCTGGCGTGTTCCATGCCCAGCAATGCGGTATGCAAAACCGGGATGGCGGAGCGCGTGGGAAATCACCGCCTGCTGGCGATGATTGAGTTCGGGGTGTTTCTGCAGCGCATCCAGACATGCACGGGTTTCCACAGATTTGCGCCCCACATAGTCATGCAGATCCTTCAGCGCCCGCCGGATGACCTCGGCCTGGTGAATGACAAAATAGGTCAGGTCATTCTCGTCAGTTTCGGCGTGCAGGAACGCGGTGCCATACTGCACCGGAGCCTTCCGCAGAAACTGGGAGATCGAAATGAACTCGAAGAGCCAGTAGCCCGCATGAAGCATCTGCCAGTAAAACAACGCCCGGGCGGTCCGTCCGTTGCCGTCCACGAACGGGTGATCATACGCGAGCCAGAAATGCAGCAGGATGCCGCGCACCACCGGGTGGATGAAAACACCGGGCGTCTTCCCGTTCGCAAAATCACACATGGCGCGCAGCCGCGCAGGCAGTTCTGCCGCCGGCGGCGGAATGTGAAATACCGTTCCCTCAAGCGGATCAGAGACATTGATGTTTTCATCCGCCCGCCGAAAACGTCCCGCTCCATCGCTGATGTCGAGCGCGTCTTGCGAAATCTCGCGATGGATTTCCAACACCATTTCGGGCGTGAGTGGTCTCGCTTTCAGTTCCACCATCCGCCGCATCGTCGTGTAATTATTGACGATCATCCGCTCGCTGCGATCGCGGGGCTTGCGGCCTTCGGCCAGCATCTTCTTGGCGACCTCGCGGGTGGTCGCCGCGCCTTCAAGCTGGCTCGAGGTGATGGCCTCCTCCATGAGCGAACGAACGACATAGCGATCCCGCTGTTCGGCGTTCGTGATCTGCTCGGGAATTTCCACAAACGTCCCGCCGCCCCGGTCAATCTGGTGCAGAAGGTCCGTCACCAAGTCTGGCGTGGTGAAATGAAATCGTTGTCCCCGGACGTCTTGCAGCGGGATGGTCCGGGAACCCGCTTGTCGCCGCAGCTTCAATCCCAGCCACCACTCCGCGTGCGTCAGCTCCCCGGGCGGCTTGCGAAAGCGCAATTCATCCCAATGCAGATAACGTCCCTCGCCCGTGGAATCCCCCACCGCCTGGAGTATCACGACCAACCTGGCGGGCGTCTGCAGCCCGCTCATCAGCTTTTCCAACGCAGGCGGTGTTTGCGGCATTCGCATGCCAAACTATTAGTGAACTATTAATTCATCAGCAATTAATAATTTACTGACAATTGCGGCACAGCAGTGATCCAAAGCCCCTCGGCAGAGACGCGTTGCGCGCGTCCGTGACCTTCCCTCCCCCGACGCGTTCGCCCCCCAACTCCCATCGCCGACCCTGCCAGAAACCGCGATGCTCCCCGTGGTCAAGCTCCGCCAACTCCCGCTCGCCAATCACCGCTCGGTTTGATAACGTCACCCCCTATGCATCCGATCCCAAAACCTTTCGCATTCAACCTTGCCGCGTCCCAAATGCAATTTTCTGCCATCGGCCTCGCCCTCGTGCTGCTGATCATTTCGCTCCCCGCGCAAATCCCCCAGCAGTTCAGCTATCAGGGCCGCGTCGCCGTTGACGGCGTGAACTTCAGTGGCAACGGGCGGTTCAAATTTGCGCTCGTCGGCGCACCGGAAAACCAGAGCGTGCCCGCCACGGCGGTGGCCGTCGTGGGTGGACTTGGCGATGGCCTGGGGCCGCGCGTGATCTCCATCAATGTGCTCAATGGCGGCTCGGGTTACCTGAC
>CAZUUP010000889.1:0-1813 GCA_964623105.1 uncultured Akkermansia sp. | reverse complement strand
AAGCACCCCTCTCCCCGGCCCTCTCCCCGTTCGTGCCTCACGGGGCGAGGGAGACCCACGTGCCTCGTGTTACTGGGGTTCTGGAGAGAGGTCTCGCACCGGTTGATCGACGTACCGTCGTGTAGTTGCTCACTCGTGCTCCGACGGCGACAAGTCGCCTCGCGAAAGCGGTGACAAGTCACCGCACTCCAAAACGCGCCCGGCCAGGCTGCGGTCGCGTCGCTTTGGCGGCTCGCTGGCGAATTGACTGTCGCGTTCGGGTTCATCGGGATTTCGTGGCTGTCACTTGCCCTCGCGGATCTCCACGGTCGCCGAGACTTTGCTGATGCCGGCCTGGGCGGCACAGCCCATGACGGCGGCGATGTGTTCCCATTTCACGTTGCGGTCGCCGCGGATGATGACTTCCTGATCGCGGTTGCGGACCTTGGCGCGGCTCAGTTGCACGGTGAGCGAGGGGAGCGACTGCGGCTCGTTCTCGACGTGATAGTAAGCCTTGCCGCCGGGCAGGTAGCGCACGTTGACGACCAGCGGGCGCGCGGGCGGGGCCTTCGCTTTCACGGCCTGGCCCTGCGTTGGCAGTTCGATAGACAGGTCCTGCTCCATCGCGTCGATGAACGACGACGTGACGAGCAGGAACAGGATGATGGCAAAAATGCAGTCCACCAACGGCGTCATGTCGATGGACAGCGGTTCCCAAGCTTCGCGGTCGAATTTCATTCGTCCTCCTTCCGGTCCGCGCCCTTGCCCGCGGCTCCCGTTTTCGTCCGCGCGGCGGCGGGTTTTGGCTCGGGAGCTTCGTCGTCGTCACGTCCGCCGACACGGGCCGATTTGCGTTTCAGGAGCGTGAGTTGATGCAGGAAACTCTCGGACAGCGACTCGCACTGCGAGATGAGGTCGGACAGTTTCTGGTTGAAGAGGAAGTAGAGGAACAGCGCCGGGATGGCCACGCTCAGGGCCATGGCGGTACAGAAGAGTTTCACGCGAATGCCCGCGGCGAGCGCCTGCGCCTTGGCCGCGCCGGTGGCGGACGCCACGGCTTCGAAGACGATCACCATGCCGACGATCGTGCCGAGCAATCCGAGCAGCGGCGCGGCGGCGGCAATAAGATTGAGCGCCTTGGTGGGCACGCGCAATTTCCCGATCAATCCGCCGGCGGCGATCTCGGCGCGGGCCTTGATTTCCTCGGGTGTCGAGTCCTCGAAGCGGTCGGCGAGCGCGCGGCAGATGCCGGGGAACAGGCCGCGTTCCTTGAGCGCGAGGTCCTCGAATTTCTCCACGTCGCCGGCATCGAGCGCCTTGCGCGCGTCCTCGACGAAGCGGGGCGGGATTTGGACTTTTTGGCGGTAAATCCAGAGGCAATTCAGCGCGAGCAGAATCACGGCGACGCCCGCGAGCGCAATCGGGTGCATGAAGATGCCGCCCGCCAGATAAAGGTCCAGCAGCGTGATACGGGAGACGATGGTGACGGGGCCGGTGCCGGAGACGCGCTGGAATTTGCGGTCGGGATCGGACTTGCCGGCGGTGCGTTGCACGCTGAACTCGCCGCCCTGCGAGCCTTTCGAGGCGATGCCGGTGACCTTGAAAAAGGTCTTCTGCTCGTTGCGATACACGTCGCCGACTTCGAGCGAGGTGATGTTGTCGTCGGTTTTGATCGTGAAGAACTTGCCGTCGCCGGGGCCGGCCTCGGCCTCCTCGGCCTTCATGACCTTGTCCTTGTCGTTGAGGACGGAATCGAGATCGAGCTTCTCCTCCGCCGCGCGCGCCGGGGCAAGCGCGAGGAAGAGCGTGGTGACGAGGGCGAGGAGGAGGCGGA
>CAZUUP010000888.1:0-1813 GCA_964623105.1 uncultured Akkermansia sp. | reverse complement strand
ATCGGGGGGCGGAAAGTGATCCGCCCCCCGATTTTCTTTGGCCACTCCGTGGCGGGAGTTGCACCACCAATAAACGGGAAGGAAGACCACCGAGACGCGATGAACACAGAGCGGCCGGGCCGCAACCAAACTGGCCGGTCGCTCCGGGTTTTGGTAAGCCTCCGGGCCTATGAAAAATTCCACGACTGCCCCGGCCCACGGGGTGCCTGACTCCTTCCTCAACAAATTCGGCGGCCACGTCACCGCGGTGCTGGCGGGCTTTGACCGCCTGCGCTTCCGGGCCACGCTGCGCCTGCTC
Source organism: uncultured Akkermansia sp. (assembly GCA_964623105.1). Lineage (GTDB taxonomy): Bacteria > Verrucomicrobiota > Verrucomicrobiia > Limisphaerales > BJHT01 > BJHT01. The sequence continues at coordinate 1,515 of CAZUUP010000888.1, read as the reverse complement.
CATGTGCCGCGCGGGATGGCCGCCTATCTCAATGCCAGCCGCGTCCTGCTCAAGGACTTCAAGGCCCATGCCGAGGCGACCACCGAACGGATCCGGACCACCGCTTTTGCCGCCGCGCGGGCGGCGGGGCGACCGATCCACAATCTGAACAGCCCCCAGATTTCCAAGGAAGATTTCGCGCGGCAGATCGCCCGCACTGACGGGATCACCGACGGGCTCATCGCGCTGTTCACCGCCACCGAAGCCTGCCGGTCCTACTCGGTGCGCGGTAATCGGGCGGCCAAAAAGCTCGAACTGGTCCTGGAGCCGCGCCGCTGCCAGCACCTGTATCACTACTTCCAGCACGCCGACTTCGGCCAGGTGCATGTGCGGGTGCAGACCTGGTTCCCTTTCTCCGTGGACGTGTGCTTCAACGGTCGCGAATGGCTGGCCCGCCAGATGGACCGCTCGGGGATCACCTACGAGCAGTGCGACAACTGCTTTGTCCACGTCAGCGATCCGGTCCGGGCGCAGGCCCTGCTGGACGACCAGTTCCGGACCGACTGGGTCCGCGTGCTCCAACCCCTGTTGGAACAAGCCCATCCGCTGCACGCCGAACTGGCCCGGCCGCTCGGCCAGCCCTACTACTGGACGGCCAGCCAGACCGAGTTCGCCACCGACCTGCTCTTTGCCAACCCGGCCCGGCTGGCGGCGCTGTATCCGCAGTTCGTGCATCATGGCATCAAAACCTTCAGCTGCCGCGACGTGCTGCGCTTTCTGGGCCACGGCGCACCCGACCGGTTCACCGGGGAACTGGCCACCACGCTCAAGCAACGGCCCGAGGGCATGTGCCTGCGCCACCGGGTCAACGGCAACTCGCTCAAGATGTATGACAAACAGGGGCGCGTGCTGCGGATCGAAACCACCATCGATCATCCCGAACACTTCAAAAGCTTCCGGCCCAAGGCGAGCGACCCGACCGCCCCGCTGGAGTGGCAGCGGGTGCGCAAGAGCGTGGCCGATCTGCATCGCCGGGCGGAGATCAGCCGGGCGGCCAACGGCCGGTATCTCGAAGCGCTGGCCAGCACCCAGGACCGGACGCCACTGCACCAGGAAGCCGCCACGGTGTGCCGGCCGGTGACCGTCGCCGGGCAACGCCACCGGGCGCTCAACCCGTGGAACAAGGAGGACGGACGGCTGCTGGAGATTGTGAGCCGGGGCGAGTACGCGGTGGCGGGCTTTCGCAACCGCGACGTGCGCGGGCACCTGCATCCGGGGACCAGCAGCGCGGCCGAGCGCCGCCGACAGGCCAGCCGGATCACGCGGCAACTGGCGCGGCTGCGGGCACACGGGCTGATCAAAAAGGTGAGCGGCACCCACCGCTGGCAGGTCACGGAAACGGGCCGCCGCCTCATCACCGCCCTGCTCACCGCGCGCCAAGCCGATGTCGATCAACTCACGCAACTGGCCGCGTGAAAACGCCGCGAAAAATCCTCGCGAAAATGCATGATTCTTAAACATTGTAGTACAGAGAAA
>CAZUUP010000887.1:0-1816 GCA_964623105.1 uncultured Akkermansia sp. | reverse complement strand
CGTCCTCCAACCCGTCCCCTCCCCCGCCCTCCGACGATTAAACCCCGAAGCTAAGACTTTGAGCTTTGAGCTTTAAACTTTGAGCTTTGTTTTCATGCACATCGTCCTCCTCGAACCCGAAATCCCGCCCAACACCGGCAACATCGCCCGCCTCTGCGCCGCCACCCACACCACCCTCCATCTCATCGAACCCTTCGGCTTCCAACTCGACGACCGCCAGCTCAAACGCGCCGGCATGGACTACTGGCAGCAAGTCACCTGGCACCGCTGGCCCGACTGGACCGCCTTCCGCCAATCCCTCGCCTCCGCCGCCCGCCTTTGGTTCATCGAGTCCGACGGTCCCCGCCACTACGCCGAAATCACCTACCAACCCGGCGACTACTTCATCTTCGGCCGCGAAACCGCCGGCCTTCCGAAAACCCTCCTCGCAGAAAACTCCGCCCACTGGCTTCGCATCCCCATGTTCAATCCCCAATCCCGCTCCCTCAACCTCTCCAACTGCGCCGCCCTCGTCCTCTTCGAAGCCCTCCGCCAGCAAGGCTTCCCCCACGAAATTCGCTAACCCCCGCCGCCCTTCCTTCGCTCTCTCCTTCCCTCCGTCTCTCCATCTCCCCCTCCCCCTTCACCGCGCCACCGCCTGCATTAATCCCCGCATATACCCATACGCAAACAACCGCCCCAGCATCGTATAACCCGGTTCCCCGTTCTCCTCCCCGATCAACTGCGGCACATGATCCGGCCTCATTGGCCCCGCAAAGCCCACCTCCCGATACGCCGCCATCGCCGCGACCATGTCCGTCGGCCCGTTGTCATGGAACGTCTCCACAAAACTCGCCGGCCCCGATCCGCGCACATCCCGGAAATGCACATAGCGAATATGTTTTCCCAACCTCCGGATCGCTCCCGGCACATCCACCCCCATCGCCGCGAACGTCCCCTGACAAAAGCAAATACCATTGTGCGGACTCGGCACCAATCGCACCAATCGCTCGAAATTCTCCACCGAATTCATGATCCGCGCCTTCCCCCGAAACTCCGGCAACGGCGGATCATCCGGATGCATCGCCAGAAAAACCCCGTTCGCCTCCGCCACCGGCAACAGCTCCCGCAACATCCTTTCCAGATTCACCCACAACTCCTCCGCCCCCACCCGATCCTCCGCAATCCGCCCCGCCGTCGCACTCAACGACACCGCCCGCTCCGCCTCCGCCAGGTCAAACCCCGTCACCCGCGCTCCACCCCGTTCCGGCAAATCCAGCCGCGTCCGCACCCAATCCGTCCCCGCCATGAAATTGTAGCAAAGAATCCCCACCCCCGCCTCCCCCATGCTCCGGATCAACTCCTTCATCGCCGCCATCTCCCGACCATCGCGATCCCGCCCCAACTTCAACAACTCGATCGGCAGATAACCCTCCACAATCGCCAACCGCATCCCATGCGCCTCGATCTGCCGTTGCACCCTTCGCAACTCTCCCGCATCCGGCCCCGGATAACGCACCGTCACATCCTCCACCCCACACTGTGCCGCCAAGGTCAGGTTGTAATCGTTCAACGGCGTCAACACCGACGCGAGTCGCATGGATGGCACAGGCTTCATGCGCCGCAGTCTCAAAAACCCCCGTCCCCCCCGCAAGCGCTAAACCTCGCAGCCCCCCAAAACACGAGCAGACGACGCAGCAACAACCCCCACTTCCAGAATCTACCCGCCCGCCCCCCGCAATCCTCTTTGCGCCCTTTTGCGTTCTTTGCGGCAATTCAATCCCCCCATCCACCCCCCGTCTCGAATTTCCCCATTCCCCCCCAACAAAAAAGCCCC
>CAZUUP010000886.1:0-1818 GCA_964623105.1 uncultured Akkermansia sp. | reverse complement strand
GTGGCCGACGCCACAGCCGAGGGAGACCCCGAACTGCGTTTCGCCGTGGCTGCCGACCCATCGACACACGCCAGCACGCCGACCGTCAATGCCACCGCCAACCCGCCAACAAATGAAGTTTTCATAAAGTTGCCCTTGTGTATCCCACCCATCCCCACCTGTAAACCGCATTCCCGCACCCCGGATTCTGGCTCACACCAACCGGTCCATGTAGATCACATCCAGCCACCGTCCAAACTTGTTCCCCACCTCCCGCAATCGCCCCGCCATCGCAAACCCGTGCCGCGCGTGCAACGCGACGCTGCCCGCCTGTTCCGCGTCAATCGCCGCAATGATGCAGTGATGCCCCACCGCACGCGCACGCACCACCAGCTCCCCCAGCAACGCCCCGCCCAGCCCCAGTCGCTGCCGGTCATGCCGGATGTACACTGAATCCTCCACCGTCCGCCGGAATGCGGCCCGCGCGTGAAAGCGGCTCAACGATCCCCAGCCCACCACCTCGCCATCAATCTCCGCCACAATCACCGGATGTTCCGGGCCGTGCGCCGCAAACCACGCCGCCCGCTCCTCCACAGTGGATGGCTCGATCTGATACGTGCAGGTCGAACCCAGGACGTAGTGATTGTAAATCTCGTTGATCGCCCCCAGATCGGCCACCGTCGCCGCCCTGATGTGAGATGCTTGCATATTCTTGCTCAGTCCGAACGGCTCCCGTCTTCGTTTCCCCCACCACGCAACAACCCTCCAATCTCCGCCACCGACGCCGTCCCCGTGGTCCCCAATTGATGAATCACACACGAAGCAGCCGCGCCAGCCAACTCCATCGCCTCGCGCAACTCCGCCCCTGCGGCCAGTGCCGCCGCAAGATTCGCCGTCACCGCGTCCCCCGCTCCCACAATGTCGATCGGGCCCCGCACCGGCAGCGCCGGCACCCGCGCCACGCCCCCATCCGCCGACGCCCCCACCATGCCCCGCTCCGCCAAGGTCACAAAGACCCGCTGCCCATTCGCCCGCGCCAGACTCGCCGCCGTCGCCTCAATTTCCGCGATTGTCCCCGCGCCCCCGCAACCCAGCCGCGCCAGTTCCGCGGCGTTCATCTTGAAGGTTACCGGCGGAAAATCCGCCAACCCGCGCCGGCTGTCCGCCAGCACCAGCAAGTCCGGATGCTTCCGCGCAATTTCACCAACCGCCTCCAGCACCGCCCCCGTCACCACGCCTGTTCCCGGCACATCCACCTGATCCAACAAAATCAGCGCGTCCACCTCTTTGGCCACCAACCGGAGCGCGTCAATCAACCTCCGCTCGATCCCGGCCGGCGTCGCTGTCCAGTTCTTGCTGTCCAGCCGGTCCAGTTCCACCGGCTCCCGCCCCGCCTCCACCAACAGCGGTTTGCAGTAAGTAAACGTCCTCCGTTCCGGCGTCTGCACGAACCCGTCCAGCTTCACTCCCCGCCGCCCGCGCAACTCCCGCAGCAACTCGTATCCCTCTCCGTCATCGCCACAGAAGCCGACCGGAAAAATCGTCCCCACTCCCAAAGCAGCCAAATTGTTTAAAATCGTCCCCGCCCCACCCGGCTGACTTCGCACCCGCACCACATTGTACACCTCCCGCCCCGTCTCGATCGAAGTTTCCCGGCGTGCCGGGTCAATCTCGAGGTAACGGTCCAGACAGAAATCCCCCACCAAACCGAGGCGCAATGTCGGATACCGGGACGTGATCTCTTGGAAACGCAATGAAGTCACAGTGGGAAGGGAGCCCGCTCAAACCGTCAGCCTCGGACTTTCACAAACCAGATGGTCGGGGCGGTGAGATTTGAAC
>CAZUUP010000885.1:0-1820 GCA_964623105.1 uncultured Akkermansia sp. | reverse complement strand
GGCTGCTTCACGCGATAGCGGTCGCGCCAGCCACCGACCACATCGTAGTTCTCCAGCGCAAAGCCCGGTGGGTCGATGTGGACATGGCAGGACGCGCAGACGGCCACGTTCTTGTGCTTGTCCAATTGCTCGCGGAGGGTCGTGGCGCCGCGGATGTCCGGCTCGATGGCGGCCACGTCGGCGGGCGGCGGGGGCGGCGGGCGACCAATGATGCGTTCGAGCATCCACGCGCCGCGCTTCACGGGCGAAGTGTAGGTGGCGTTGGTGGTGAGCTTGAGGAGGCTGGCGTGGGTGATGATGCCGCCGCGCCGGGACTTCGCAGGCAGGTTCACGCGGGCCAGCTCCACGCCCGCCACGCCAGGCAAGCCGTAGTGCCGCGCGAGCCGTTCGTTCAGGAAGGTCCAATCCGAATCCACAAAGGCGCTTGTGGGCAGGTCGCGCGCGAGCACTTCATCGAAGAACCGCGTCGTTTCCAGCGGCATGGCCCAGGCCAGCAGGTCATCGAATTCCACATAAAGTGCGTCGGGCTTCATGTCGTGGAACTTCCGCAGGTCGAGCCACTGGCCGGTGAAGCCGGTCGCGAAACGCCGCGCCCTCGGGTCGCGCAGGAGCCGCTCGGTCTGCGCGCGCAAGTTGGCTGGCCGGGTCAACTCGCCCTTTGCCGCCAGCGCGGTGAGTTCGTCGTCGGGCAGCGAGTTCCAAAACAACCGCGCCAGCCGCGCGGCCACGGCAAAGTCATCGAGCCGGCCGGGCTTCTCGACATAGAGCAGGAAGTGCGGCGAACAGAGCGCGGCCTTGTAGCCGGCGCGCAGCGCGTCGCCGAAGGTCTCGCCCGCCGCGAGCTGCGCCTGGGTGAACTGGATGAAATGCGCCGCCGTCTCCGCACTCACGGGCCGGCGGAAGGCCCGCGGCAGGAAGGCGCGCAGCAGCCGCTCGGCATCAGCCGCCGCGTTGGTCGAGACCGGGGAGAGCGGATACTTGGTGAACTCGCCGGGCACGGACCACTTTTTCCAATCGTCGCGCACTGGCTTGCCCGCGAGCGTGTCAGCGAGATAACGCGACGGGACTTGCGGCAAGTCGCCGAAGAGCCGCGCGTAGCCGAGGCCGGCATCCAGCGGGCCTTCGAGTTCTATCCAGTCCACCGCGAGGCCGGGGCCCTTGAAATCATCGCCGACCGGCTCGCCGTTGCGCTGCTTCTTCAAGTCCTGGAAGAACGTGAGGTTCATCCCTTCGAGATACACTTGCTCGCCGGCGGGCAGCGCAGCCTCGACCTCGATGACGCGCGTTTTGTCCGCCGGCACGTCGAAGTGGTCGAGCACATGCTGGAGCTTCTCGTGCGCAAAACGGTCGGAGCTGATTTTGCCGACGAGCATGGGGATGGCCTTCCCCTCCGTGTTCACTGCGCGGACCGAAGCGCGGATGCGGTAACGGCCGGGCGCAGGCGTGGGCGATGTGGTGACGCTGCCGTGTTTGTAGAGCCGCGCGCAGAGGATGATGGTCTCGCCCTCGAACCGCACGAAGGGCGCGGTGCCCTCGCGGTTGGGTTTGGGGCGGCTGTCCAGAAACTGCCGGCCAGTCCAGCGGCGAACGCTATTGGTGAGCGGCCATGCGGGCAAGGCCGCAGCCAGCGCGCGGTCGGCGGCCTCCTGATAGCGCACGAGATGCGTGGCAGAAGTCTCCAGCGCGCTGCTGACATTGTCGAAGCCCGCCGCCGCATTGTCCTCCGGCAGCAAGTCCGCCAGCGGCACGGTGATGCCGAACAGGTCGTGCAGCGTGTGCTCATACTCCGTGCGGTTCATCCGCCGCACGACCACGCGGCC
>CAZUUP010000884.1:0-1828 GCA_964623105.1 uncultured Akkermansia sp. | reverse complement strand
CTCACCGCCGAAGTTGCGATCACCGAACTCCCCGACCGGATTCGCGTCACCATCGACGGTGCCGTCTTCACGGAATGGCGGCACCAGGACTGGGTCGGGCCGTATCTCTATCCCGTCATCGGGCCCAACGGCGAAAACATCACGCGCCATTTCCCGATGAAGCCGGGCGTCGCGGGCGAGGACGCGGATCATCCGCACCATCGCTCCATCCGCTTTTCGCACAGCGACGTGAACGGGTTCAACTTCTGGTGGTCGCCGCCGAAGCCGAAACCCGGCCAGTCCGCCGAGGTAAAACTGGAGCGGGTCGAGCGCATCAGTTCTGGCAAGACCGGCGAGGTAGTGTTGCATAACCAATGGCTCGGCGACGGCAAGCTGGTGCTGCGCGAGCGGGTGCGGCTCGCGTTCACGCCGCTGGCGAGCCGGCAGGTGCTGATGGATTACGATGTGGAACTTCAGGCAGCCGACGCGCCAGTCGTCTTCGGCGACAAGCGCGACGGCGGGTTGCTCGCGCGCGTGGCGGGCACCATGAAGGTGGAATCCGAGAAGGGCGAGCGGGGCAGCGGCACCATCGTGAACAGCCGCGGCGATCGTAACGAGGCCGCGTGGGGCAAGCGCGCCGAGTGGACGGATTACTTCGGGCCGGACGCGAGCGGGAAGACGGTGGGCATCGCAATGTTCGACCATCCGGCGAACCTGCGTTTCCCCACGCACTGGCACGCGCGCACCTACGGGCTGATGACGGCCAATCGCTTCGGCACGGATCACTTCAAGGGCAATTACGGCGACCACAAGACCATTGTCTGTCGCCCACACGGCACGAACTGTCCCGCGTGCAACTCGCACTCGGGGGACTTCACGCTCGCAGCCGGCCAGACGCTCGCGCTGCGCAACCGCTTCTACTTCCACCACGGCGACGCGCAGTCGGCGCAGGTTGCCGCGCAATACGCCCGCTACACGGCGGACCCGGACGCGGTGCTCGCGCGGATGCGAGCCTTGCAACAGGAGCGGAAGTGGAAGGAACTTATCGAGCAGTTCGGCGCGGAGGACTTCACGGGCTGGCCAGCGGGCGCGAAGGCAAAGGCCGGCGCGGCGCAGCATTTGCGCGGGCAGATTTACTCCTTCTTGAAAGACGGCGCGAAGGCCGAAGCCGACTTGAAGGCGGCCATTCAGCTCGCGCCCAACGACTCCGCGCTCTGGCTCACGCTCGGCGAGAACTACGTGAACAACCTGCACGACGACGAGCAGGCGCTGGCCGCGTATCGGCGGGCGTTCGCGATCACCGGCAAGGGCCAGGGCTGGCAGCCGCTCACCGCCACCGTATCCATCGCACGCATCCTCACCAGTCAGGTGAAGCCTGACGAGGCACTCGCCGTGCTCGGTCAATACGGAGATTTATCCGGCATGGCCACGACCTGGCGCATCCAATTGCTCCGTGCTTACGGCCACGCTTACGCCGCGCAAGGGAAGGAGAAGGAATCGCTCGACAGCTTCCGCGAGGCCTTGCGACTCGAAGCGCGACCGTGAACCCGGAAAGGCCCCAGCATTAGCGAATTCAACACGATGACAACCCCGCGTTCCTCTCGCAGGTCACTGGCCTTCTGGCTGTTGGCGTTGCTTGTGCCCGTCGCCCTCCCGGCGGCGGAATGGCCGGCGTTGCCGGTGAAGGATGCCGCGGCGGAGATTCCTGCGCAGGAATGGCCGCAACGCCCCGGCCCGCGCCTCGTCCGTGCGCTGGTGCATTATCCGGGCGGCGCGCTGGGCGGCGTCAACGCCGCGACCGGCATCATGCTCACGCTGCACAACTGGGGCGGCAGCGATTGCGTGGGCA
>CAZUUP010000883.1:0-1838 GCA_964623105.1 uncultured Akkermansia sp. | reverse complement strand
GGCGGGATAGACTACGAAACGGGCGCTGAACAGATGCGCGCTAGTCTCCCTCTCCTCACGACGAAGGAGTGGGGAGAGGGCCGGGGAGAGGGGAAATCCCTCAAAACATTGAACCGAAATCAGTTTGGCCTTTCCAAACGCCCCTCCCTGCCTGCCCCTTCCCAACTGCACAGGAAAAGGGCATTCCCGCCACCGTGTCCGGCATTCCGACGACTCCGTACTGTATCCCTCGCTTTCCCTTTTTGCGTCTCTTTGCGCTCTTTGCGGCCATTCCCTTCCCACCCTCATCCGCCCCCCGGCAACGCAAACGCCACATACGCATCCCCGGTCGGTCCTCCCAGCTTCCCGCCCCCGGTCGCCGCGATCACCACATACTGCCGCCCGTTCACCTCGTAACTCGCTGGCGGCGCATACCCGCCCCACGGCAACTTCGCCGCCCACAACTCCGCCCCCGTCTCCGCGTCAAACGCCCGCAGCTTGCCGTCCTTCGTCCCCGCACAAAAAACCAACCCGCCCGCCGTCACCATCGCCCCGCCGAAATTCTCCGTCCCCGTCTTCGGCACCCCCTGCCGCGTCAATTCCTCGAACTCCCCCAACGGCACCTTCCACAACAACTTCCCCGAGTTCAGGTCCAGGCAGTTCAAGGTTCCCCACGGCGGTTTGCTCGCCGGATACCCATCCGGATCGAGCCACCGCGCCCACGCGTTCTGCGTGTATTGCGGACGCTCCGGTCGCACCTTTCCCGCCATCTCCGTCCCGCCCGCCACCGCCACGTCGCGCACAAAAATAAAATCCAGCAACGCCTTCAAATCCCCCTCGCTCATCGGCGGCGCCACCGGCATCAATCCCCGTCCCGTCTTCAGCAACGCCGCCACGTCCGCGTCTTTCAACCGGTGCTGCAATCCCCGCAATGGCGGTGCCACGCCGATGCCCATCCGGTCCTTGCCGTGACACTGCGCGCACGTCACCTCGTAAAGCTGCTGCCCCCGCGTCGGTGCCGCCCGCGGATCGCGCTTCGGCTCGTCCCAATTCACCAGCGACATCACCCACGGCACCTCGTTCGCGCTCACATACAATCGGCCCGTCGTCGGATCCGCGCACGCTCCCGTCCATTCCGCCCCGCCATGCACCCCATAAAAAACCGTCACCTTTCGATCGCTCACCGGCAAAAACCACCCGAACTGCGCACTCTTCAACCGTTCGACCGCCCACTCGCGCAACTCCGGCGAACGCGTCGTCGCATCCACCAGCGTGAATTCCTGCCGCGCAAACGGCTCCGGCAACTCCAGGTCCGGCTGGTACGGCGACGTCAATTCCCCCGGCACCCCGCTCGTTGGCGCGCGCCGCAGTCGGAATGGAAACACCGTCTTCCCCGTCACCCGGTCCGCCAGCAACGTGTTCCCCGTCTTGCTCACCGCCGCCACCACATCCACCCGTCGCCCCTCGCGCGTGATCGTCGTCAACACCGGCGGGGCCGGCAGGTCCAGATCCCAGATGTCATGCCGCACCTCTTGCAAATGCCACAACCGCCGCCCGGTTCGCACGTCAATCGCGATCAGGCAGTTCGCAAACAAATTGTCCCCGCGATGCCCCATCCCGATGAAATTTGGCTTCGGCGATCCCGTCGTGATGAACGCGATCCCCCGCTGCTCGTCCATCGCCATCCCTCCCCAGCAATTCGCGCCGTTCGCCACCGTCCGGTCCCACGTCTCGTAACCCACCTCCCCCTCCCGCGGCACCGTGTGAAACGTCCACCGCAATTCCCCGCTCACCACATCGAACGCCCACACATCCTTCTCAAAACCCGGCACCACGATCGTCCGCTCAAAGATTGCCGG
>CAZUUP010000882.1:0-1841 GCA_964623105.1 uncultured Akkermansia sp. | reverse complement strand
TTGCCTGGGGGGCGCGCAGTTCCAGCAGGGCGTAGGTGTAGCCGTTGTGAAAATGCCGCCAGCCCCGCGGCTTGAAGGCTGCCAGCTTCCTCTCATGCCACCGGATGACGAAAGATCGGTCCGGCACGGCATTTTTTTGGAGCAGGGCGACGGTCAGATTGGCGCCGTTCTCGGTGGTGACAATTCCGTGAGACGGGGATGCCACGGTCTCCGTTTGCACTGTTTCGACGTCGAGGCATCCTTGGATGTCCACATAGGCGGCGTCGGGGTGAAATTGGTCGATTCGCGGCGTGGTGATGCGAGACGCGTCGGGCACCGCGTCGGTGTCATCCTCGGGGCCTGGTCCGTTATTTGCCCGGAGAAGGTGCGATCCGGGAATGTAGCGAACTCCCGGGCACAGAGGAATCTCGACGGATCGCAGGGCGCCGAGCTGGGCCAATGGCTGGAGGTAGGCCAGGCGAACCACGATGAGGTCACCGGGTTGCAGGTTGCCGAGGGAGAGCGTGAAAAGATTGTCCCGTTCTGATTCCACCAAGGCGGTGCGATGACCTTTCACCTTTTTCTCGTTCACCAGATTGATGGCGTCGTCCAGCCGCATCGTTTTGGCGACCAGCAGGCGGTCATTGATCTGGACCTCGCAGCGATAGACTGCCGCGGTGGCGGGCAGCGGAAACAGATACTGGCAGTCGACGGGCGAGCGATTGTCCTGATGGTAGATTTGGTCCAGTTCCACCTCGACCAACCCACCGCAGACGTGGAAGCGGGTTGCAATTCCCTTGAGCGGCAGGGAGACGCGCTGCTCGTTCAGCCAGCCGACGAGGCCGAATTTGGAGTCGAGATCGGGGACGATGCGGATGTTTGATGTGGTCATGGGGTTGGTGGGGGTTAGGGGTGATCAGTTCGTGTTTTGCAGGAGGGCGTTGATTTTTTGGAGTGTGTCCGGCGACACGGATTTTCCATCGCGAGAAACCAGAAGGAATCCGTCCGCCAACGGTGTGACGTGCCATTGTTCGGACTGGGTGAGATGCAGGCCGTTGGTTGATGGAGACGCGCCGCCGAACTCCCGGGCTCCTCGTTCCAGCAGTTCGCGAAGCTTCGGTTCGTCGAGGCCGTAGAGCAGTTCCCGGATTCGGCGCAGCGGCAACCCATGGGCTTGCAGGAGGCGGATGCCGATGAGTTGCAGTTTGTGTTTTTCGCCAAACCCGCGCTGCCCGCCGGAGAGCGGAGGGTCCACCAATCCCAGCGTGCGGTAGTAACGGATGTTTCGCTCGGAGATGGCATCCGCAGCCTGTCCATTGGCCGGTACCACGCGATGGGCCTGAACCCACTCCTGCACTTCGGCGGCGAGTTCTTCGATGGACAGGCTTTTGCTCACGGGAACAGAAGTAGCAGTTGACAGTGTTACTGTCAATAGAGTTTTCAAAACGGTGCTCCGTCGCCCTCTGGTATGAAAAAAAGTTGGGCGAATCCGAAACCCCGGCAGTCGTTTCGGGAGCCTTCAGCAGCCCGATAGACTGTGTTCGCGCGCGGGAAAACCCCGGCCAGAGTTGGATGAAAAAAAGTCGTCGCGGCAGTCGAGGCCCGGCCTGCGCGGGACCACTGCCGGCGACTGAGGATCCGAGTCGCGCTTCCCCGGATTCAGCAACTTTTACGCGGAAACAATCGCGACGTCCGCCCCAGGAAGAAACCGCAACTCCGCGGCAGGCATTGCCGGGACGCTTTCGCGCCAACCCGGAGAGACTCCCTCCGAAGCGGCATGAACGCCCCGCACCACCGGCCTCACCCCGCGCCAAACGCCTGCTTCAGCACAGCCGCACCGCCGTGTGATGGTTCGCCGACGC
>CAZUUP010000881.1:0-1843 GCA_964623105.1 uncultured Akkermansia sp. | reverse complement strand
TTACCGGTTCGCGCCTTGCTTTGCCTTGATTCCAAAGCCGGGGGGAGCAGAGTAATCCTTGCTCACTCAACGCCCCACCCGCCGCTTTGCCTTGATTCCAAAGCCGGGGGGAGCAGAGTCGCTGGCTGGAAGTGTCTGACTCTGTGCCCCTTGGGCGAAGCGCGGGGGATTTACCAGAGCTGAATTTGCTCGGGTAAATCCTCCGGGTCGTCGGTCTCGGCGGGGGATCCGTGGATGACAAAGGAGCGCTCCCATTGGGAGCGGGTGACAAAAATCGCCCGTACGCTGCCCTCGGGAGGCAGGTTTTTCTTCACATGATCCAGGTGGGTTTCCTGCCGGGCAAAGCTGACGCAGGCGCGGGCATAGACGCTGAACTGGATCATTTGGAATCCGTCATCCAGCAAAAACTGGCGGAAGTCCGTGGCAGCTTTGCGCTGCTTTTTGGACTTCACCGGCAGATCAAAGGCGACGAGGAGCCAGCCCATTTTGAATTTCTCCGTGTCCATTTGCGGCGTTGGCAAGTTGGGAAAATGAAGCCGGATGCTGCCACGAGTGGGCGGGCGTTTGCCGATATGCGGGGCGGTTTACCCATCCACCAATTCCCAATCCCCGTCACGCCTCCAGGGTTTGTAAAACTTGCCGTTGTGTTCGAGGACCGCGCGGCGGAAGCCGCGCACGACGCCCTCGATGACGCCTTGAATCTCGAGGGTGAAGTTCAGGTAATCCACGCGTTCCAGCGGAAAGCCGGTGACCCACCGGCGATACTCCTTGGTCACCGTCCATTCCTTGGGATCGGGGTGTTGCTTGACCCATTGGAACACCCGCCAGTCCACGCAGGGCCGGAAGGGTTCCATGAGATCGTAAGCCAGCGGGGTCGCCCGTTCGCGGGGAGCGTGCGAGATACCCCAGGTTGGATCGAGACCGACGCCGAAGAGCTTTTGCAGGACAGTCGAGAGGAGGACCGCGTAGCCGTAGTTCAGCAGGTCGTTCAATCCACCGCCATCCCGCGAGCGGGTGAATTCCTCTCCGGTCGGGCCGGGTTGCGGCGCGGCCCCACCGTCCGGCGGCAAGGTGGCGGGACCGGAGACGCCGGCGGGATTGTCCGGCGCTTGCATCGCTGGGATGGCTGATGCGGGGAGGTCAGGGGCGACCGGCAGGCCGGCCCTACCTGAGCCGGAGGTGACGGTGCCGAAGATTTGCCAAAAAGCCTTGGCGCAGATGGCTTCCTTGTGAGGTTTCCGCCCGTGGGCGGTGGCGCGGAAGGCGATCAGGCGGGGATCGGCGGGCGCAAGTTGTTCCGCCAGGGCAAGCTGGTTGGCGCACTTGGCGTCGATGGTTTGCTGCCACAGGCGGGTGACGGTTTTCTCAGGAAGCGTGAGCAGGGCGCGGGACAGGAGGGTGTCGGTCGAGCGGTTGGCGGGCAGAACGAGCGACACGGGTTTGAAGGCCTCGCAAATGATGAGGGCGACGCCGTGTTTGGCGGCTTGCAGGAACAGCTCGCTGTGAATCTGCGCGGACCAACTGGTGATGATGATGCTGGCAATGTCCTCCAAGGGAAGTTTCCGCTCCCCGTCGGAGGTCTTGCAGGTTAACTGGCCGTCCCGACAGCTCAGGGAACAGTTAGCGGCATCGATGCTGACGATGTGGTAGGACATGCGGGCGGGTTGGGGGCGGTGGAATCGAGAGTTGGAAGATGGGTGAGAGTGGGCGATGTCAGAACCGGTTGAGATGTGGCATGGATCGCTCCGGCTCGCAGCGGGGGAGGGCAGGGGAGGGGGCTGAGGATTGGAAGGTTGGTGGGGGATGGGGGCGGTGGAGGACTCTCGGGGCGTTCTCCCTCACC
>CAZUUP010000880.1:0-1850 GCA_964623105.1 uncultured Akkermansia sp. | reverse complement strand
CCCACAGCGGCAAGCACGCCGCGCGCAACGCCCTCGACGCCCTGTTCCGGCCCGGCTCGCTCGCCATCGTCGTCGACGCCCTCGGCCTGGCCGTGCTCGTGCTCGGTGCGGCCCCCTTCAACTGGAAGCTCGGCGTCTCCGCCGGCTTCTGGGGCCTGGCCGTCATCTTCACCGTCCACTTCATGGTCCCGCTGGCGCTCACCGTGCTGCCCCAGCCCAAGAAGACCGAGAACAAGAACCAGGGCATGCGCAGCTTCCTCGCCGCCGTCATGACCCGCACCGGCGGCACCCGCGGCGGCGCCATCGCCATCCTCGCCGTCTCGGCCGTGCTCATGGCCGGCGGCAGCCTCTACGCCGCGCGCGTGCAGATCGGCGAATCCGAGCCCGGCTCGCCCATCTTGAAGCGCGACCACGACTTCAACCTCTCCACCAAGGCCATCAACGCCCGCTTCCCCGGCTCCGAAGAACTCCACATCGTCGCGCGCACCGCCGAGAAGGGCGGCATCAAGCGCCCCGAAGTACTCCAGGCCATGGAGGACTTCCAGCAACACATGCAGGCCGACCCCGCGCTCGGCGGCGTCAAGGCCATCCCCGCGGTCGTGCGCGCCGTCAACCGCCTCACCCACAGCGACGACCCCCGCTGGATGCAGCTGCCCGACAACGCCGCCGAAGTCGGCGGCCTCATGTTCGCCTACATGGCCTCCAGCCCCATCCCCGGCGCGCTCAAGGAGTTCGTCAACGCCGACGAGAACGAGGTCAACATGGTCTTCTTCTACAAGGACCAGCGCGCCGAGACCATCAACCGCGCCGTCGAACTCGCCAAGGAAGGCGCCGCCGAGATCGAGCAGCGCGTGCCCGGCCTCACCATCGAACTCGGTGGCGGCCTGATCGGCGTCACCGCCGCGGCCAACGAAGCCCTGCACGCCGACCACATGCTCATCATCCCCCTGGTGATGGGCATCGCCTTCCTGCTCGTGATGGTCTATTACCAGTCCTTCCATGCCGGCTGGCTGATGGTCCTGCCCATGCTGTTCTCCACCGTCATGACCTACGCCTACATGGGCATCCAGGGCATCGGCATCAGTGTCAACACCGTGCCCGTGATCGCCGTCGGCGTGGGCGTGGGCATCGACTACGCGGTGTACTTCATGGACCGCATCCGCGAAGAGTACGAAGCCACCCACGACATCCGCCAGGCCGCCATCAACGCCTTCAGCACCACCGGCTACGCGGTCAGCTTCACCGCGCTCACCCTGATCGCCGGTGTCGTCATGTGGATCTTCCTCTCCGACCTGCGCTTCCAGTCCGACGCCGCGGTCCTGCTCTCCTTCATGCTCATCGTCAACGCCGTCGCCGCCATGCTCATCGTGCCGGCCTGGTGCGTGGTCTTCAAGCCCCGCTTCGTGACCGCCGAGACCCCCGACCGCGACGACAAGACCCCCGCGGCGCTCCAGCCCGCCTGAGACGCCGCCCCGAACCCAGGAGTGAAGACGCGCGGGCAGGGGACTGCCCGCTCCAAGAGAAGGTGTGCATTCGATTCCATCCAAGGAACCCACGCAGCGAGGAGACAACGATGAAGAACAGACGAGACACCGCGCGCCGACCCGGCGCGACCCCCCGCGCGGGCCAGTCCCGCCGCCTCGCCCGCGCGGCGCTGGCCGGCGGCCTGGCCGTGTGCGGCCTGGCCCAGGCGCAGGACGCCGCCGCGCCGGTCGACCCCTGGAAGGTCGACATCTACTACGAGAACGACACCCGCTTCCGAGGCAAGGACGCGACCGGCGAGCGCGTCGGACTCTCCAAGTTCCGCAACACCCTGCAGGTCGAGGCCGACAAGAAGCTCGAAGGCGGCT
>CAZUUP010000879.1:0-1852 GCA_964623105.1 uncultured Akkermansia sp. | reverse complement strand
TGCTGTTAGTGGAGGCAACGCCGGCCTGCGGGGCGCTGATCACCAATACTGCGATCAGCAGCCACCACGTCCTCCTTGCGGTCCGGAGCGCCGCGCGTCGTGGCCAAGCCTCGCGCGGCCATACCCCTTCCCGGATCGGGTGCAGATTGCCGGAAACGATCCGTGATGGATTGCTTACAATGCTAATCACACACCAGTCGGAAGTAACGCGCACTCGAAGTGGCGGGGACAGTGACCGGTGACGCCACGCCCAGTTCATACCATGGTCCGGTGATTTGTTCCGCGCCCAGCAACCGGAAAATCGCTCCGGTCCAGGTTACAGTGACATTTCCGCTGGCTTCAAGGATGGCCACCGGCTGGGCCACGCAGATGGGCGTCGTGGTCAATTCTTCCACTCCCCAATCGCCGTCTTCGCTGGCGAGGAATTCGAAGCTGCCGTAGAAGTCGGGATGCGGCGCGCCGGGTGGAAGTTCCGCGAGGATGCGGAATTCGTCACCGAGAACTTCGGTCGGCGGCAGCCCGGACCCGCCGGGTAGCATGATGAACCCGGCCGGAATCTTCCCGCGCCGGCAGGGCGTCGTGCCACCGAGCTTGCCCAGTTCGGTCGGCCAGGTGGGCAGGGTCAGCAACGGATTGCTCAACTGGCCGGGCACGCCGGTGCGCTCCGCCACCACGACGTTGTTGCTCAGGATCAACACCTGAACGGTGGGTGAACCCAGGTTGCTGAAATCCGCCGAGCATTCCACATGGCCGGAGTTCTCCCGCAGCAGGAGGGCGTCGAGGAAGGGCGGCTGGGTGGTCAATCCACTGATCGGTCCGAGGGTGCGAGTAAGCAATTCCTCTCCGGGCATGTCATTGGTCGCGAATCGCGTCAAACGCAAGTCGAAGGACTCGGCGTGGCCCAGATCTACGTGGACGGGGCTGTCCTCGGCGGGGTTGGCCAAACGGGAGAACTCCATGCTCTCGCCATCGTCGTAGGCTTTCATGAGTGTGACGTGACCGTCACCCCACTTGCGACCACTGGCCGTGAGGGAAGGCTCTTCGATTCCCACTTCGGCCACACCACTGGCATAAAGGTAAAGCTCGGTGATGGGCGGAGTGCCGGGCGAGGTGGGCGGCGTGACAAAGACGCGTGCGGTCGGCTTTTTGACCGGACGATCCGGCCCGTAGATGCAGCCATCCCAGCCTTTCCGCAGGGCGTTGTAAGTGACCGGGCCCGCGAATTCAATGCTCATGCGGCCATCGCGGAGATCGAGTTCCACCGTGACGTGGCAGTTGGTCACGCCGGGTTGCGCGGCCAGCAGGAACGGCTCGTTGGTCAGATTCTCCGCCGGGGTGTAAGTGAATGAATCCAGCAAGTGACCGTTCGTGTTCACGGCGATGGTGCGATAGACGCCGCTGGGATCATCTTCGAAGATCTTGGCCGTCTTCACGCAATACCCTTTCGCTCCTTTGTTACGGAAGCTCAGGAGCGGGGTGTTGTTGGAGTTTAATGTGCTCGGCGGCAGCACAAAGTCCATGCCCGCATCGAGCGGTGCGGTGAAGTCGAGCACGGTGGTGAAGGTGACCACCTGCGCCTGGCCCAGATGCAGCAGCACGCCGCTGTTCGGATTGCCGGGATTGGGGAAGACACAGACGGCCGGGTAACCGGGGCCGCCGGGTCCGACCGCCTTGAGCGCCGTGGTGGCGCCACCGACCGGTTCAAACGGAATGCCGATGCCCACTTGCCAGTCGCACGGCCAGCGGGTGGTGGGTTTCTTGACGGTCACGGAGAAGGAACAGGTGGCGATGCCGCCGCAGGCATTGGTGGCGGTGCAGGTCACCCAGGTGGTGCCGAGCGGGAAGGTGCTGC
>CAZUUP010000878.1:0-1869 GCA_964623105.1 uncultured Akkermansia sp. | reverse complement strand
TCACGGCCATCCGCGGGCGGACCTACACCTTGCAAGGCTCGCCTGATCTCAAAACATGGACCACCCAATCCTTCCGCATCCCCGCCGAGGGTGCCGACGCGCCGACACGGGGCAGCTATGCAGCAGCGGACGTGCGCAAGCTGCAGGTGGAGTCAATCACGGCCGAGGGCCAGCCCGTCCCGCGCTTCTTCCGGCTGATGACGCAGTAATTCTTGGCCGGGGAATGGGCTGATGCTCGGCTAGTGGACCGGCTACTTTCGGTTCGATTGCCAGGGGCCTTTCCGGCCGCTGCAACCGCGTGGGCGGGTTGGTACACCACACCCCATCTTTAGACGTGTTTGGAAAGTTGTCTCCGGGTAGCACTGGCAGCCCGCCGGACGGAATGGGAAAAACGGCTGGGGCCGCTAACGACCCAGCGGCGCGGGCTGATCGCCGGGCAGTGGTGGGCCTTGCGCGCCCCCATCCTTCCCGGTTGCAATCCTATCGGGATGGGAAGTCGCTGAGTGCCAGGACGAGGCAGATTGCGCCGTGGCGGCTTTCCAAGCCGAGTTTTTGAAAAATATTCTCGAGGTGATGCACCACGGTCCGCAGGGCGATGCCGAGAATGATCGAGATTTCCGGATTACTCTTGCCGGCGGCCACCCAGAGCATGACCTCGCCCTCGCGGGGGGAGACGCCCAAGCGAACGGCGATTGTCGTGTTGCTGATGGGTTCGGATTCTCGGGTGAACACCAGACAGTGGTCCGAGGACTCTTCGACAATGCTCAGTTCCAAGCGGGACTTCCCGAGGAAGGTGAGCAGGGGAAGACGGGTGTTGTCGCCGAGGTTTCTGTCCAGCCACGTGCTGATGGCCGGGGGCAGGCCGTGGTCGGCCGGGACCGGGAAATAGGTTTGCAAACTGAGCAGGGCGTTCTTGCTGATGAACTGAAGTTCGCGGTGCTCCCGGATCAGAATGACGCCGTCGAGCGTTGACTCGGGCGAGTTGAGATGGATGCGAACGTTGGGGGGCGGAACGCTGCGGGGGTGGCGTTGCGTGCGGGCCTTGCCGGCGCGGCGGTAGTTGAATTTCTGCGCGCCCAGTTCAATGACGTCGCCGTTGCGGAGTCGCACTGAGCAGGCAATGGCCGCGCCGTTGACCCGCACCTTGTTGGTGTTGGAGAGGTTCGCAATCCAGTCCCCGGATTTTGCGCTGTGATGGATGAGGGCGTGGCGCTGGGACACGGAGTTGTCCGTCAGTCGGATTTCACAATCGGGATTTCGGCCGACGACGACGGTTGAGTCGAGAGCCATTTTTTTGCCCGCAGTCGTTTGCAACCAAGCGTTGGCATTCATGACGGTTTAACTGGAAGAGGCGCAAGAGGAGAACATGGTCGCACGCTCGACCCTTAGTTCGCACCCGGCAAGGTTTTGTTTTCGGGCCGCGAATCAGGATGGGACGATACTCCCATTTCAGGATTTCCGCAGGGGGTCCAAGGTTCGTCTATGAAAAAGATGTTTCCGCCTTCACCAAGTCGTGAAGCATTCGCTTTTCCGGGGCGGCAGCACGCCTCCGCGCCCCGTGCTACCAAAGGATTCTTTCCCGTCGCGAACCGCTGCGGGCATCAGCTTCACCATCCGGACGAAGCTCACAGTCAAAAATCCTTGGAACATTCAGGCGCGTCGCAACGTTGTCCAATGTTCTACACCCCCGCCCGCTTGGAATCCCTTCCGCACGTTATGAATACCAACCTGCTCCGCCTATGCACCTTGGTGGCGACCTTGGTGCTGGCGATTTTGACCACGTCCTCCGCCCGCGCCCAGTGGTTGACGCAGACCATCACGCTCAAGCCGGGCTGGAACGCGGTGTTTCTGCATGTCGATCCCAGCCAC
>CAZUUP010000877.1:0-1871 GCA_964623105.1 uncultured Akkermansia sp. | reverse complement strand
GCGCGGCTGTGTCGCAGACCAGCCGCAGCCCGATCGAGTCCGCTGCGACTGGCTTGCAGCACAGTCGCGCTCCGGTTCATGGGGAGAGTGGCCGAAGGCCGGGTGAGGGGTTGGGGTGCGTTCTCATCGCCCTGCCATTGATGGAAACGCGCTAGCCGCTGCGGAAGGTTTCCGGACGCGATGCTGGGGCGCAATTCTGTTCAGTCGGTTCCTGAAATGTGGGCATGGAAACGTCGTCGTTCACCCATGGTTGCGGCGGCGGGTCCTGGCAGAGGCAGGGCGGCGGGAAGGTTTTCTCGATGGTGTCCTTCGCGCAGAAGGCGCTGCGCCAAGTCGCTGGCAAATGGACGTTCGTGGTCGTGATCGACCTTGGCGAGCTGGACGACCGGATTGCCACGACCTGCGATTCCGCCGGCGCGGTAAGAGAAGTCGAGGGCAGTCGGCGGCCACGATGCGAGCCGGGAGCTTCGGCGGGGGGCGATGGATTTGGGTGCATGTTACCCAAAACAATGGGAATTTCTGGGATGCGGTTGTTCGATGCGGTTCGGGTCGGGGCATTTCGAGATCAGCGGCGGGGTTTTGCTCCTTCAATATCGACATTCGTGGAAGGTTTGGGGATTCTTCCCCAACGCCATGCACTGGATCGCCCCATCCGAAAAGGACACCGACAACGCCGCGCTGGAAAAGCGCCTCGGGGACGCCGCCGAGCAGGCAGTGCCTGCACCCCACTCTGCCGAAACGGGTTTTAATGGTGGCCGTCCGCAAGGACTCCTTGGCCTCATTTTCCTGCGCTTCGCCGAAGTCCGCTTCGTTGCCCGGCGTGCTGCGCTCACCGGGCAACCATCACCCGTCGCTTCGCGCCACCCTCTCTCGGTGGGACGGGGACGGGGTGACGTTCACGAAATCAAACGCTACGGGCGTTTCGATTTCGTGTTGGCCAACCCCCCGTTCGCCGGCAACGCCGTGACCAAGGAGCGAATCAAACCCTCGCCTACAACTTTCGGATAGACAGCCTGAACTACCTGTTCACCTCGCCATGCCTGCTCACTTCGACCTCATCATCACCGCGGACTACCCGAGCCGCACCGCCGAGTTTTCCCTGCGCGATGCCACGGGGCAGCTCGCCTTCCGGCCAACGGATTTCAAGAACATCTCCGTCAGCCACCAGCAGGGGCTCTTCGATTTGCGCGACTACCTCCACCTTTACGTCGAGCAGGGAAAGGAACGCGCCGCCGTGGCGGAGATCGGCGTGTGCATCGCGGAGGAAGTGCTGGGGAAGGAAATCTTCGCGAAACTCTGGGCGTCGGAATCTCAGCGCACGCTGCGCATCCAGTTGCCGGGAGCTGGGGACACCGAAAACCACCTCGCCGCCGCGCTTGCCCGCGTGCCGTGGGAGATTGCCCGGCCGACCCCGGACCGCGACACCCTCGGCGAGCGCAATCTCCTCGTCCGCGTCGTCCACAAGATGGAGCCTGCGGCCTCGACGCCCATCGAACTGGCGGCCAACGAACCGCTGCGCGTGCTCTTCGTCTTTGCCGAGGCGCGCGGCTCGCGTCCGCTCGGCGCGCGCAAGGAGCGGCGCGAGCTGCTCCGACTGTTCGAAAAAGAAATCTACCCGCAGCGCCGCGTCGTCGCGCACTTCCTCACGCACGGCGTCACCCGCGAACGCCTCGCCGCGCAGATTCAGGAAAACAACGGCTACCACGTCGTCCACTGGAGCGGGCACGGCCATCGGAACCTCCTCGAACTCTGCCGGCCTGGCGGCGCGCCCGACCACCTCTCCGGCCAGCAGTTGCTCGACCTTTTCAACGATGCCGGCGGCCTGCTCCCGCGCCTGTTCTTCCTCAGTGCCTGCCATTCCGGCGACATCC
>CAZUUP010000876.1:0-1882 GCA_964623105.1 uncultured Akkermansia sp. | reverse complement strand
CCGCCTGCCGGTCGCAGTAGTTCAGGAAGTAGGCGAACCACATGAAGGCCACGAGCAGCAGGGCCGGACGGGTCGGTGGCGGCGGGGGTGAGGGTGATTCGCTCAAGCGCGCGCGGGGTTCATGTCAGTGGGCGAATGGAGGCCTCGCTTCGTTCTCACTGTCTTCTCCGTGTTCAATCCGTGTTTCCTCCGTGGCTAAGAATGCGCCAACAGTTCACGCAAGAATGGGCCGCACCACTTCGCCCGCCACATCGGTGAGGCGGAAGTCGCGGCCGGCGTAGCGATAGGTGAGGCGCTCGTGGTCGATGCCGAGGAGATGCAGCATCGTGGCGTGGAGGTCGTGGGTGTGGACGGCGCCTGTGCCGGGGAGGATGCCGTGTTCGTCGGACTGGCCGTGGACGAGGCCGCCCTTCACACCGCCGCCGGCCATCCACGAGGTGAAGACGAGGTTGTGATGTTCGCGCCCGGCGTGGTTGGCCTGCGCGTTGAAGGGCGTGCGGCCGAACTCGGTGGTCCACACGACGAGCGTGCGGTCGAGCATCCCGCGTTGCTTGAGGTCGGTGAGGAGGCCGGCGATGGGCTGGTCGATGGCTTTGGCGAGTTTCTCGTGGTCGCCCATGTTGCCGTGGGAATCCCAGTTGGCGCTGGAGCCGACGTCGATGAGTTCGAGGAAGCGCACGCCGCGTTCGGCGAGGCGGCGGGCGACGAGGCATTGCCAGCCGAAGCCGGTGTTCGCGCCGCGCGTGAGGCCGTAGAGCTGGAGCGTGGCGTCGGTTTCGCGCGAGAGGTCGAAGGCTTCGGGGGCTTCGCGCTGCATTCCAAACGCGGTCTCGAAGGAGCGGATGCGCGCGTCGAGCGCGGCGTCGGCGGCGCGGGTTTCGAGATGGGCGCGGTTGAGCTTGCCGAGGAGCGCAAGTTCCATCGCCTGCAATTCCGCGGCGGGCGCGTTGGGCTTGAGGTTGGGTAGCGGTTCCTTGCCGGGCACGACGTGCGTGCCCTGATGACAGGCGGGAAGAAAATCGCTGCCCCACGTTTGCGCGCCGCCGTAGGGAGCCGCGGGCGCGAGGACCATGAAGGACGGAAGGTTGCGGTTTTCGGTGCCGAGTCCGTAGCTCACCCACGCGCCGACGCTCGGGCGGATGGCCTGCGCGGAGCCGCTGTGCGCGGCGAGCGTGCCCTTGTCGTGGCCGTCGCTGTCGCAGTGCATGGCGTTCAACAGGCAGATGTCGTCGATCACGCCGCCGAGGTGCGGGAAAAGGTCGCTGACCCAGGTGCCGCTGCGTCCATATTGTTTGAAGCTCCAGCGCGGCTTGATGAGGAAGCGCTCGAACTTGCCCGGCTTGTTGAGCCAGCGCGACGCGGTGATGGATTTGCCGTGGTCGCGGATGAGTTGCGGCTTGTGGTCGAAGGTGTCCACATGCGACACGCCACCGGTAGAGTAGATGAAAATCACGCGGTCGGCCTTGGCGGGAAAATGCGTGAGGCGCGGCGCGAGCGGGTCGGTCGCGGCGGAGGCGGTGGCGTGAAGTTCGTTCCACAGGCCGGCGAGGGCGAGCGCGCCGAAGCCGCCGGAGGCGCGGCGGAGGAAATCGCGGCGGGTGGGACGGCCAAGCGAGTTGCCGGGAGACTCAAAATCCCAAGGCGAGGCGGCGGCGTGAATGGATGAGGGATTCATGCGAGACGAGCGCTTTCATCTCCCTCTCCCCTCAACGGGGAGAGGGCTGGGGAGAGGGGTGAGAAGGTCCACGGTGCGCGGCTGTTGTTGCGGCTGGAGACCGTTTCGTAGCGGCCAATTTCCAAGGTCCACCGCGAGGTCGGGAGTTGCGGGTGGGAGCACCCCTCACCCTCATTCCCTCTCCCCGTTGAGGGGAGAGGGAGGTCC
>CAZUUP010000875.1:0-1884 GCA_964623105.1 uncultured Akkermansia sp. | reverse complement strand
CGGGGTTACCGTGGCCGGCTTGGCGATGAGTCGATGAATCACCGGCCCCTTGGTATCGACGATGGTGATCTTTTGCTCGCACGTCGTGGTGTGGCCGCAGCCATCGATTGCCTTCCAAGTTCGTGTGATACGCTTGACGACTGGACGCGGGCCATTGGCCTGGCGGTCCGTGTAGGAAACCCGAACTCCCCCGCAGCCGCCTGCCCCAGTGGCGAATCCACCGGTTTTGTCCGGAGCAATGCCGCGGCCACATTGTACCGTCACATCCGGCGGACAGTTCAAAGTAAGCGGCGGATTGGGATCATAGACAAAGAGCAGTTCATCGGCAGCGCCGAGTAACCGCCGGCCATCTGCCGACGCGGCGAGCGCGCGAATGCCGTTCGGACTGCCCGGCTGGGGGTTCCAAGTGCCCCCCGCGTCCAAGGATTCCCAGACCCCCGCGGCCACGCGCCCACCCGGGCTCATGATGTTTTCGGCAATCACCATCCGGTTTCCATCCGCCGAGACCGCGCAGGCGGCGAGACTGAAGCCCGCACCTGCGGCCAGTCCGGCTTTCCAAGTCTTGCCCCCATCCTTCGAGACGGCTGAGAGGGCGTGGCCCGAGCCAACGCCCGTTCCCACGATGAGCAGCACTTGCCCGTCGGACGACGCCGCCAGATCCCTGAAATCCCGGACTCCGGCGAAGGATGGCGCCTGGCGAGTATCTCGCTTGGTCCAAGTGTGGCCCGAGTCTGTCGAGGTCCAGACAAACGTCCCGGAAGTCTTCGCTCCCGCCAGCTTGGTTCCGTCGGCCGACACCGTGATAAAATCCAACAGCGGGCTGCCCGGCTGATAGGTCAATGGACCGTCATCAACCGAGATCCAGATTCCCGAGGCAGGCGAACCATCATCCGCCGCGCGCGGCCCTCCACCGCTGATGACTCGCACGCGGCCGTCGGCCGAAGTTGCGCACGCCCATAAATCTGACTCGTCGCCGAAGTCTCCTGTTGACGCCCATGTGGCACCCGAGTCCTTCGAGATATAGACCAGGCCGGCCGAGTAACTGGAACCGAACCTGGCGTTTCCTATTACCATCAGAATGGTGCCGTCCGCCGAGGAGGCGACGCCGTTGTAATTGAAGAAAACGAAATCTTCCGGGTCACCGAACGGGTTGCCCCGAGTCCATGTGCGACCGTAATCTTTGGAGAGGTAATGGAACGCATAGGTCGCCGCGATCAGTTTCCTGCCATCCGCTGAGGATGCGACAAAGCGCCACAGGCCAGCATCCGGTGGTCCGGCGGGAGTCCAGGTGCCGACCGCCGCCGACACGGTGAAACTGGCGAGGAAGGTGCTCAGCAGGCCTAGGCCAGCCATGAGCAGGGACATAGGGGTCGTTTTCAATTTTGGTCTTGGGTTAGATTTGGGTAGTGTAGCTTGATGTGATGGGGAATTTACATGTCGTCGGCGGTTACTTGTAACGTGTCTCGGTATCGTCCGGATGCAGTTGGCGGCGTACTTAGTCATGATCAGCCGACTCTGTTGAAAAACTTTTTTCTGGGGAAAGATCACGCGAAAGCCCCGATTTTTTTTTGGCCGTTTTTGAAAAGCGCGCCTTTCTCAGGAAACGATTACAAAAGGGGCTTCTGATTGCAAGAAATTTACAGGTTCGGCGTTGATTCTCCGGTGGGCTGCGTGCGACTCGTCGGGGGGGCGCTGAAAGAGGAGTTGCCGGCGTGGGCGGCGCGCAACATTTGTAAGCGCCATTCGGGTCAGTTCTTGATATTGACACATGAGGCGGGGAGACGCACGCTCCCGGCATGGCCCGCAAGTTGAGAGTCGAGTATCCCGGCGCGATTTATCACGTCATGAATCGCGGCGACCGGCGGGAGTTGATCTTCAAGGATG
>CAZUUP010000874.1:0-1884 GCA_964623105.1 uncultured Akkermansia sp. | reverse complement strand
GGATGGGCGAGCGGCTACTGCTTGCCGATGCAATAGAGCTTTGCGTGGGTGCGGATGAACAGTTGACCCTGGGAGATGGCGATGGCGGAACGGGTCTCGTTGTCGCCGGGTTCGCCGAGCAGGGTTTGGTTGAGGATCTTGCCGTCGGCGGCAGCTACGACCACGGCTTCGCCACCGAAGTTCAGGAGGTAGATCTTGCCGTCCGCACCGGCGGGAGAGGCTTCATATTTTTTGGTCCCCGGGGTGATGATGGTCCACTTGACCTTGCCGGTCGCGGGATCGACGCGGGACAAGGCCTTGTTGACGTCGGAGAGGATGAAGAAGTCGCCGAGGTAAAACAGGGGTGTCGGAACATCGGAGGTGAGCGGGGAGGGTTTCTCGCTTTTCCACGCGATGGCGGAATCGGGGAGGGTGCCCTGACCGCCGAGTTTCACGGCGATGACGGGTTCCTTCTTCGGCGCGCACGCGAGGACGACGCCGGCACCGGCGGCGGGGGATGGGACCAGGCGCCAGTGGCCGATGCGGGTGGGGTTCCAAGTGCCCCAACGCCAGAATTCCCTGCCGGTCGCGGGATCATGACCGCTGACCATGTCGCCGCCGAGGATGAGGAGTTCCCAGCGGTCGCCGTGCTGGAAGGGAATGGGCGTGCTGAAGGCCTCGCGGGATTCGGCCTTGGCCTCGGTGGGGCGGACGTGCCGCCAGAGTTCCTTGCCGGTGGCGGGATTGAGGGCCAGCAGGTAGGACTCGGCGCCGGATTTGCCCTTTCCGTGAACGGGTTCGTCGCGCTGGAGCACCTGCACGTACAGCTTGCCTTGGAACAAAGTGGGGCTGGCGGAGAAGGTCCATTGATAGGCGAAGTCGCCGTAGTCCTTCTGAAGGTTGCGCCGCCAGAGTTCCTTGCCGGCGAAGTCGAAGGTGACGAGGTCGCCGTTGCCATAGAAGAACGTGACCAGCTTGCCATCCGTCACCGGGGAGGGGGACGCGTAGTTGCTCCGTTCGTCGCGCGAATAGCCGTCATTGATCTTGGCCTGCCAGCGGACCTTGCCGGTCTGGCGATCGAGGCAGAGCGCGTGGAGGGATTTGGCGGACTTGTCGGTGGAAGAGACGAAGACGCTGTCGCCCCACACGACCGGGCTGGCGGCGCTGGGGCCGGACAGGGGGGCCGCCCAGGCGACGTTCTCGGTCTTGCTGAATTTCACCGGCAGGCCGGTCTCGGGTGAAGAACCGTTGAAGTTTGGGCCGCGCCATTGGGGCCAGTTTTCGGCCGTGGCTGCGAGGGGCAGGACGGCGAGTCCGAGGAGGGCGAGGGTTTTCTGGCAGTTGTTCATGGTTGGAAGTTTGGGGTCCGGGTTGTTGGCGGTCGTTGCACTCAGGGAAAACGCGGCAGTTGTATAGGTGGGGGTTGGACGGAAAACAAGCGGGAACGATTGAGGCTGATCGCGAAACCGCCGACCCGGGCATCGGCGGGAAGCGGGGGATCCCGCGGGAGTGAGGCGTGTTCGCCGAGGTTCCGGGGGAATGCTCGGGCCGCTTTCTCGCTGGCGAACGGAACGGGAAAATGGTCTGCTCGAATCATGAACCAACGCCCCTTCGTCTCCCGTCGCGAGTTCCTTCAATCGACCGCCGCCGGCCTTGCGGCTGCACCGTTTTTGCTGCCGGCGCGGGTCTGGGCGGCGTCCAAATCCGGTTCGGGCCCGAACGGGCGGATCAATGTGGGGCTCATCGGCATGGGCATGATGAACCGCGGCCATCTGGGGGGTTTTCTCGGCATGACTGATGTCCAGGTGGTGGCGGTGTGTGACGTTCACAAGCTGCGGTTGGACGACGCGGTCGAGCGGGTTCACAAGGGCTATGCCAAGGACCGCGAATCGGGTGTTTACAAGG
>CAZUUP010000873.1:0-1890 GCA_964623105.1 uncultured Akkermansia sp. | reverse complement strand
CGCCTTGCTTCGTAAGGTTTCCTTGGGAATCGCCCCCACTAACGGCACATGGATCAAAATATCCTCCTTCGTCGGCGCCTTCCGCTCCGTCCCCTTCGTCGGCACTTCCTCTTGATCCGCATCCCGCCAGCAGATCACCCCCGGCTCTTTGGCGTGCGCGATCAGCTTCGCATAGGCTTTCGTGACCCCGTCAGCCTCTTTCCATCCCAGCCGCCCGCCCCGCTTGCCCGCCCGCAGTTCAAACACCGAATGCGAACCCACACTCCGCACCACGAGCATAGCCCGCGCCCAATTCGCCCACTCCGCCGAGCCGCCGCCCAGATACGCGAAATCGCTCCCGCTCCATTCCGCTTTCTCCTTCCCTGACGGCGGCTTGTTCGTGTGATGCACCACCACCACCCCGCACCTAAATTCACCCAGCAACGGATTGAGCTGGTTCCGTAGGAATCCCCCCACATCCTTTTGCGCAGACACATCGCCCCCGAGATACGCCAGCGCCGGATCAATCCAGAGCAGGTCCGGTCGGTGTTGTTCGAGCAGCGGTCGCACCGCTTCGTTGAAGAACCTTGCGCCGCAGCGCGCATCCTCATGCGCCACCACCACATTCTTCATCCCTTCCTCGCGTTCCGCCGGGTCCAGTTTCACTCCCGCTACCACCCCATCCCGCATCTCAGCCAGGTCCCCCTCGTCGTTCTCCGCTTGAATCAGCAACGACTTCAATGGCCTCGCTGGAAAGATCTCAAATATCGGCCTGCCCATCCCCCACAAGATCATCGCCTGCATCGCGAGCGACGATTTCCCGATGCCCGTCGGACCCACCAGAAGCAACCCGCCTCCTGCGCAGAGGAAACGGTAGCGCAGCAACTCATTCGGGTCCCCATCCCGGTGGGCGACCAAATCGCCCAGCGGCTTCGCCAGGGGAGGCGGTAAGCTCTCCGCGCCATCGACTTCGGCCTCGTCCTCCGCCGGTAGATAATCGCTGGGCATCTTGTCCGCACTCATTGGCAACCCTCCAAATCCAGCCACAACAGGCTTTGCACCTTCTCACCCCGCATCGCCCCCGGCAGGCGGCACGGTTGCGCTTCGCGGAACAAAGCCGGATCGCAACCCAACGCCTGCAATATCACCCGCAGTTCCGCCAGCACCGCCGCGCTGGGAAACTCAAACCAGCCGTGCAACGACTTCCCCGCCGTATCCACCACCGCTCGCAACTTCATAAAGAGCCGCATCCAGGTAAACACCGCCATCATCTCCTCCTTGCCGAGCGAATCGCTCTCCACCACCAGATAAGGCCGTGCCACCACATTGGCGTTGCTCCGGGAGTGAACTCCCGGCCGAAACAGGCTGGGGCAGGTGAACTGCGCTCCGCCAACCCCGAGTCGTAGCCAGTCGCGCACAGGCCGGAACCGCCGCCGGCAGAAGGCTTTTCGCTCTTCATCGGCCTGATCGTTGCACGAATCCAACTTGTCCCCGATCCACACCACCCCATCCTCGGGAAACAACCTCAACAGCAAACGCCAGCCATCCTTCGGATCATCCAGCAACCGGACCGGTGAAGACTCAAAGACATCCGCCAACGGAATTCGATGCGCCTCAATGATCCGGCCCAGTGACCGCCGGCTCCGCACCTCCAGCCGTCTTTGCTCTTCTTTTGCCCGCCGCCGCTTCAACTCCTCCACCGTCGGCTGCCGCGGCGCCTGCCATGCACTTTGCTGGCCCCGCTCCGCCTTGCCAATGGCACTCCGCAACCGTCGGTTCGCCGCCTCCAGCGCACCGCGACACGACGTATGGAAACAGGTGATCGTCGGCGCACGATCCAGCATGACCTTGCAATCCCGATCGCCATTCTTCGTCGTGTGCAACTCAATCCCGGGACACTGGCAAAACCCG
>CAZUUP010000872.1:0-1893 GCA_964623105.1 uncultured Akkermansia sp. | reverse complement strand
GTACTGCTTGATGTAGTAACGGTCCGTCCGCCCCAGCACCTTCCAGTCGAGATGCCGCAGGTCGTCGCCAGGGGCATATTCCCGATGCTGCGCGAACTCGATCGCGAAACCGTGATACGGCGACTTGTGCTCGCCCGCCATGTAACCCTCCACCAGCATCCGCGCGTGCAGACCCAGCGTCTCGGCGCGCGAAATCGCGACCGGGTCGAGGAGCTTTTCGAGGGTTGCCTTGTCCATGGGCGAAGCCGCGGGCGGGTTTGACGGATCGGTTTGCGGCCGCCGCTCAGCTCAGCTTCTCGTCCTTGGGCAGCGATTCCAGAATCTTGCGCGTGATGTCATCCGCCGTGACGCCTTCGCTTTGTGCCGCGAAATTGGGAATGATCCGGTGCCGCATCACCGGCAGCGCCACCGCCGCCACGTCCTCGCAGCCGACGTAGCACTGTCCGTGCAACATCGCCCGCGCCTTGGCCGCCATGATCAGGTTGATGCTCGCGCGCGGACCCGCGCCCCACGACAGCCACTTCTTGCAGAAATCCAGCACCTCGGTCGATTTCGGCCGCGTCACCCGCGCAATCTTCTCCGCGTAGCTGTACACATGATCCGCCACCGGCATCCGGCGCACCGTCTCCTGCAAATTCAAAATATCCTGCTCCGCCAGCACCGGGTTGAGCTTCTCCGCCTGCACCCCCGTTGCCATTTTCATGATCGCCAGTTCCTCGCTCGCGGTCGGATAATCCACCACGATGTTGAACATGAACCGGTCCAGCTGCGCTTCCGGCAGCGGATAGGTGCCTTCCTGCTCGATCGGGTTCTGCGTCGCCAGCACAAAGAACGGCTTCGGCAGCGCGTAATCATTGCCGCCCACCGTCACCTTCCGCTCCTGCATCGCCTCGAGCATCGCCGCCTGCGTCTTCGGCGGCGTGCGGTTGATTTCGTCCGCCAGAATGATGTTCGCGAAAATCGGCCCCTTCAAAAACCGGAACTGCCGCTCATTAGTAGCCGGGTCCACATGGATGACCTCGGTGCCGGTGATGTCCGTAGGCATCAAGTCCGGCGTGAACTGGATGCGCTTGAAGCTCAAATGCAGCGTCTGCGCCAGGCTCGACACCAGCAACGTCTTGGCCAACCCCGGCACCCCGACCAGCAACGCATGGCTCCGCGTGAAAATCGAAATGAGCACCTCCTCCACCACCTGATCCTGACCCACGATCACCTTCGACAACTCCGCCTTGATCGTGGCCGCAGCCTTCTTCAACTGCTCGACCGCCTGCAAATCCTTCTGCTCCATTCCCCGGGCCGACCCGTCTTTCGATGTGCTCATGTGTGCCTTTTGACTCATTCAGTGGGCGGACAAAACTACGGTTTCCGCAAATCCCAATCCGCCGCTGCGAATGGGGACTGCGGGTTATCTGACCGAAGACAGACCCCCACGGCGACAAAATATTCAGGAAAACAAATCCGGCGCCATCCCGGATCTTTTTGGCAATCGACAAGGCCCGACCGGCGGCAGGGCCGAGCGATCGGCAAGCGAAAGTCCCCGTCCACTCCGGGCGCGAGCTGAGAGGCGGCGCCGAAACCGCCCAAGGCGTGCGCACCTCCGCCCCCGCCCGCCTTCCAAAACCCGGCCATCGCCCGCACGACGCTGGCCATACCGCCACCCCGCCGCCCCGCAGTCGCAATTTCTTCCCCCACCGTTGGAGGGTGCCGAAAGGGAGGGCGTCGAAAGAATTCCCGCGAAATCCCTTGCCCTCCCCGCAGGTAAGCCGTAGTAGTTCTCCCGTCGGCAGGGAAACCCGCCGACAGAACTTTTTCTCCGGCGGAAAAGTTCCTCAGTTGATCGCGGGGTGGAGCAGCCCGGTAGCTCGTCAGGCTCATAACCTGAAGGCCGCAGGT
>CAZUUP010000871.1:0-1923 GCA_964623105.1 uncultured Akkermansia sp. | reverse complement strand
ATTCTTGTCCCGCGTCCGGTAAAACTCGACATTCGCCAAACGATGATGCGTCTTCAGGCACGCGTTGATCGACGCCAGATCCGTGTCTACCCCGAAATACTTGCCGCCGCGTTTTACAAAATGGTACGCCACCGGAGCCAGGTTCCCCATTCCGCATCCAAAATCAAAAATCCTCGGGTTCGCCTTTTCCAGATACAAACTAAGCAAACTGCAAAAAAAACCCTGATTGTGGATCCACCCGGCATAACTGCTGTAGGTGGCCGGCGTGAAGATCGCATTCGGCACGCTGTCGATCCAAAACCGCGTCTCCCCCCACGAGGCCAGCCTATCGAGCCACCGCCAGACAAACGAAGCCGGGAAATAAATCGTGTAAAATCCCGCCTTTAAAATGCTTCTTATCATCGCCGTTGCATCCCGTTTACAACGCCCCATCGTGGGCGCCAGAATCTTCGCGGCCGGACACTAGCCCATCAGCTTTTGATGTCCAATCTTCAATACAACCCTGCCAGCGCAGGCTTGACCCCACACCGCATCGGCGTAAACCAACCCCGCGTCCCGCGCGGACTCGCATCGTGGCTCAAAAACAAATCATCATCATTGGCGGCGGCATCGTCGGCCTTGCCACCGCCCTCAAGCTTGCCGCCCGGCTTCCGGGCGCCCAAATCACAGTCCTCGAAAAGGAACGCGAACCCGGCCGCCATCAGACCAGTCACAACAGCGGGGTGCTCCACTGCGGGCTGTACTACAAGCCCGGCTCCGCCAAGGCCCGCCTCGCCGTCACTGGCATTCGCGAGATGGTCGCCTTCTGCCAGGAAAACGGCGTCGCTCACGAAATTTGCGGCAAACTTGTCGTCGCCACCGATGAGGCCGAGGTCGCCCGCCTCCGCGAACTCCAACAACGAGGGGCCAAGAACGGCCTCGCCGGCCTGCAATGGCTCGACCACCACGCCATGCGCGAGATCGAACCCCACGTCGGCGGCCTCGCCGCCCTCCGCGTCCCGGAGGAAGGCATCGTTGATTATCCCAAAGTCGTCGAGATGATGGTGCGCAAAATCGCCGCCGGCGGCGGCCGCGTCTGCACCAACGCCCCGGTTACCGCCCTGCGGCCCGACGGAACGGGTTGGCGCGCAGAAACCCCCGTCGGCGACCTCCACGGTGACTACATCATCAACTGCGCCGGGCTCCATTGCGACCGCGTCAGCGAACTCGCCGGCGAAACCCGTCAGGTCCGCATCGTCCCCTTCCGTGGCGAATACTATCAGATTAAACCCGACCGCCAGCACCTCGTCCGCCACCTCATTTACCCGGTTCCCGACCCCCAGTTCCCCTTCCTCGGCGTCCACTTCACCCGCCTCATTCACGGCGGCATCGAGGCCGGCCCCAACGCGGTCCTCGCCTTTGCCCGCGAAGGCTACCGCAAAAGCGATATCAATCCCGCCGACCTGTGGGACGCACTCACCTTCTCCGGACTGTGGCGCTTCATGGGCAGACACCAACGCATGACTTGGGACGAACTCCGCCGCTCCTTCAGCCGCCGCCGCTTCTGCCAGTCCTTACAAAAACTGGTGCCCGAAATCCAGGAAAACGACCTCGCCCCCGGCGGCGCCGGCGTCCGCGCCCAGGCCATGACACCACAAGGCGACCTCGTGCAGGATTTCAACTTCGTTCAGCGCCCCCGCGCCCTCCACGTCCTGAACGCCCCCAGCCCCGCCGCCACCGCCTCCCTGGCTATCGGCAGCGAAATCGCCGGCATGGTGGCCACCCAACTCGCCTGACCAAGCCCCCTAAAGCCGACATGCCGGCCCTCGCCCAAATCGTTCAGCGCGCCAAAGCCGTCGATGCCCGCTGGTTCGCCAGCCACCGGGTCGCAAACCTCGAATCCTTAAGTCAGCTTCTTGCGAAAAAAAACTCACCATCGCGGAC